>DASUXP010000119.1:0-10848 GCA_036377835.1 Sphingomicrobium sp.
GGATAACCGATGCCGAGCGAGCGGTCGGCAAAGTCGGCGAGAGTGGTCCCGCAGGTGGTCGAGGCGACGATCGTCGCCCAATAGAGCCACGGGCTGAACCGGCGCGAGCGAATTTGCGCGATCACCAGCAGGACGAGCGCAATGCCGAAGATCGCGGTGCCGATCAGATAGCCGTAGGGCACGGGATGCGCGGTCGTCTCGCCGAGCCATGACATGGTCACGCTGTCCCCGCCGGTTTCGCCGAGCGTGGTCGCGAGGATCTTGATGACCCAGAAGCCGAGGGTCACTGCCGGTACCTTGGCCAGCGCCCGCTCCCTGTCCGTCATCGCAGCCTCAATCCAATCCACAAGGTTCGCGGGGTTGCCCGCTCGATCGAGCCGTCGCCGCCGATGCCGGCCATCACCAGCTGGTCGGTCACGTTCTCCCCGCGGGCGACGAGCGCCAGCCGCCGGGTGAGCGGCCATTGCGCGAACAGGTCGAGCGTCGTCGCGCCCTTGAGCAGACGGCTGTTGAGGTCGTCCTCATATTGCCCGCCGATGCGGCGCAGGACGAGCTGGGCGCCGCGCCCGCCGCGCTCCCAGCCGACGGCCAGTGTGGCCGCGAACTTCGGTGTTTGCGCGGGGCGGAGCCCGTCGAGGTCCGCAGCCGGGCCATCGGCGTCCACGCGGGCGCGGGTCCAGCTGGCCCCCGCACGCGCCGACCATGGCCCGCGCGTCCATTCGGCCGACGCTTCGAGGCCGCGCACCTTCACCGCGTCGATGTTGAGCCGCTTGCGGAACGTGCCGCCCGCCGGAACGAAGCCGACCTGCTCGAACGTGCCCGGCCCTTGGCCAAGCGTGACGTTGGCGATCGCATGGCCCAGCCGGTTGACGAAGCCGGTGAGCGAGAACCGCACGGGGCCGCGCGCATATTCGAGGCCCGCT
Source organism: Sphingomicrobium sp. (assembly GCA_036377835.1). Taxonomy (GTDB): domain Bacteria; phylum Pseudomonadota; class Alphaproteobacteria; order Sphingomonadales; family Sphingomonadaceae; genus Sphingomicrobium. The sequence goes on from DASUXP010000119.1 coordinate 924, forward strand.
TCTGCGCCGGCGAGCCGCTCCGGGTCGAGCTCCGCGTTGGCCGCGGTCGCGTCAAGCCCGGCGCGGAACGGACGGAACAGTTCGTTGAGCATCGGCATCCGCCAGCCGAGATAGGCTGCGGAGCGAAGGCTGAAACCGCCGCTTAGCCGTGCCACCGCGCCGCCGCGGGCGGTCGGAAGCCAGCCGTGGCGATCGCCGAACCGCTCGTCGCGCAGGGTGGCGCCCGTCGCGATCAGCTTCTCGAACAAATGGCCGTCGCTGACCTGCCAGCGATCGAGCCTGGCGCCGCCGGTGACGGTGAGTCGGCCCACGTCGGTGCTTGCCTCGGCGAATGCGCCCGCGGTCCAGGTCTCTCCGCCCGCACGGCGCCGGCGCGTCGGCTCTCCGGCGACGAACGAGAACAGCTCGCGCGTCTCGCCATCCGTCCGGCGCGCGTCGGCCCCGAAGCGCAGCTCGATTCCGCGCGGCATCGGCGGGCGCAACTCGAAGCTGCCGCCGATCCCGTGCGACGGCACCTTGTCCTGCAGCAGCACGCGGCTCGCCGCCGAGCGGCCGGCGCTGACGCTGGCGAAGCTGCTACTGAGGTCGCGCCATTGCCAATAGCCGAGCAGGCTCCATTGCCACGCGCCCTGCCCGACGAGGCGCAGTGACGCGTCGGCGCCATCGGTCCGGTTCAGGCTGAAGTCCGTTCCGCGCGTGCGCCAGTCGTGAAAGCCGGCGAGGCTCGCCTGCAGGTCGAGCCCGCTTGCGACCGGCGAGTCCCAGCGCCCGCGCGCGTTCCAACCGCGGTAGGGCGCGCGCTCGTCGGCGGGGCCCCGCGTCCCTTGAGTGATCGGGACGAAGCCGTCGCCGCGCTCCGCCCCGGCGGACAGGCTGAGCAGCCCGCCGCCGGCGCGGATGCCGGCGCGGCCCCTGCCTTCCAGCGACTGCCGGCTCCCCGCGTCGATTTCGCCCGAGACGCCCGCGTCGGCGCGGCTCATCAGCTCGATCGTGCCGGCGAGCGCGCCCGGGCCATTTACGACACTGCCCCCGCCGCGGATCACCCGCACTTCCGCGAGGTCGTCGGAATCGTAGGCCGGCCAGTTCACCCATCCGCCGAACGGGTCGGTCTGAGGCACGCCGTCGAGCACCAGCAGCGCGCGGCTCGAAGCGTTGCCGCCGAGCGCCCGGAGCGTCACGCCCTGGCTCGTCGGATGGCCGCTACGCGCATCCGAGCGACGGAACAGCTGCACGCCCGGCACCTCCTTCAGCAGCTGGTCGAGCGCGTGCGTCGGGGATTGCTCGATCCGGCGCCGGCCGATGCGCTCGGTCGCATAGGCCTGCTCCGCCTTCGCCTCGGGAAGCGCCGGCGCGGTGATGACGATCTCGGCTTGCGGCGGTTGGGGCGGCAGCGCGTCGGGCACTCGGGCAAATGCCCTAGAGGATGTCGTAAAAGGTGGCGGCGATCGTCAGGACCGATGTCGCGGCGACGGCCAGCAAAGCCCAGGATGCCCACCACGGCCAGGACAGCTTATGCGTTGCGTCCTTCTTCGCCATGGCGCCGATGCTTGCCCCAACAGGGGCTGAAGGTCCAGCCGCTTTGGTCGCAATTCCGGAAGGTTAGCGGGACTTTAACCACGCATCTTAGCCGCGTCTTCGCCTTGTCCTGCGACAAGCCGCGGCATGGACAAGACCGCCGCCAAGCGCCTCGCCGCCCTGCTTGCAGGAGCTGCTGCAGCCGCTTTCTTTTCAATGCCCGCAGCGGCGCAAAGCAAGACCGAGGCGATCCTCGGCGGCCCCAGCGCGCTCGACATGCTGAAGGCACAGCAGAACGGCAGGCCGGTGACGGCCTTGCCGACGCTCAAACCGGCGTCCTACGGCTATGCCCGCCCGACGATCGTCCCGGCGGTGCTGCGCGAGCGGCCGCAGGTCAGTCCCGGCGTTCGCAACGGCCGTCCCGACATTTTCGGCAGCGTCGCCTTGCGCATCGGGCACACGCGCCTCGATGCGCGCTGGCAGCGGGTGGCGCATGCCGGTGTCGGCGGCGCGGCTGCGAAGTTCGCCGTGGGCCTGCGCGGCAAGGCCGCGGTCGACCGGCTCGAGGCGGTCAACTGGTACGTCAACCGCCGGGTCCGCTTCGTCGATGACTCGGTGCAATACGGCCGTGCCGACGTGTGGGCCGCCGCCAGCGACACGCTGCGGCGCGGCCGCGGCGACTGCGAGGACTTCGCCATCGCCAAGCTGCAGATGCTGCGCCGAGCCGGCATCTCCGACCGCGACCTTTATCTCGTGATCGTCAAGGATCTCGTACGCCGCGCGGACCATGCCGTGCTGGTCGTCCGGGCCGCGGGCCACATGTACGTGCTCGACAACGGCACCGATCGGCTCCTCGATAGCGAGACGGTGAGCGACTACCGGCCGGTGCTCACTTTCGCCGCCGGCGGATCGTGGACCCACGGCTATCGCGTCGGCGAGCCTTCGATCGAAATTGCAAGCGCCGAGGATGCGCCCGCGGTGCTGCCCGCGGCCGACGCGGCCGATCAGCGCTCCCGCAGCGCCTCGCTCCTCGCCTTCAACACCGGCTTGAGCAAATAAGTCAGAACGCTCTTGTAGCCGGTGATGATCTGCGTGTCGGTCATCATTCCGGGGTTGATCGGCAGGCTGTGACCCGAAGCTGACAAGGCGCTCTTGTCGGTTTCCACGATCACCGTGAAATAGGCCTGCTTCTCATTCTCGTCGTAGATCGAGTCCGCCGAGACCTGGACGACGTGTCCGTCGAGCCCGCCGTAGATCGAGAAGTCGTAGGCGGTCACTTTCACCAGCGCCTTGTCGCCGACCTTGATGAAGGCGATGTCGCTCGGCTTCACCCGGGTTTCGACCAGCAGCTTCTCGCCCAGCGGGACCACTTCCATGATCTTCTGGCCGGGCTGAACATATTGGCCGATGGTCGTCACCTGGACGTCATTCACGACTCCGTCGACGGGCGAGCGGATCTCGGTGCGGCCGAGCTTGCCCTGGGCGCCGCGCAGCGACTGCTCGTTGACCGCGATCTTGGCCGCGACCTGGCTGCGCTCGTCGAGAGCCGACTGGCGGAACTCGAAATTGGCCTGCGCCGCCTGGGCCTCGGCCTCGCGCACCGCGGCCATGGCCCGGCCCTGTTGCTCGCGCGCCGCGGCGATGCGGCCCTGGAGGTCAACGACCTCGCGCCTTTTGTCGAGGAGGTCGGTCTGCGGGACGATGTTCTTCGCCGCCAGCGGCTCGATCATCGCGACCTGCTTCTGGGCGAGCGCGAGGCTGCCCTGCAGGCTCTGGATCGTGGCCGCCGCCTCGCCGGCCTGGCGGCGCGCCTGGTCGGCGGTCGCCTGAAGCGCGCTGACCTTGCTGCGGAGCGCCGATTCGCGGGCGGCGCGAAGGGCCTGCTCGCCGGCGCAATCGGACCCGGTGCACGCGACCGATCCGCCCATGCCTTCTGCCGTGAGGCGCGACACGCGCGCCTGAAGCGACTGGTTCTCCGCCTCGAGCTGGCCGAGCTGCGACGCGCTCTCCGGGCTGTCGAGACGAGCGAGCAGCTGGCCCTTGCGCACGCGCTGCCCCGAGCGGACGAGGATCTCGCTGACCGTCGCCGGGTCGGCGGCGGTGATCGTCTGCATCTTGCTCGACGGGATGACCTTGCCCTCGCCGCGCGTGACTTCGTCGACCTGCGCGAGGCTGGCCCAGAGGACGAAGATGACGAACAGCGCCGCCGAGGCGACGATGATCATCCGCGCGCCGGTCATCGGCTGGCGATGCTTGATGGCGGGTCCGACGAAGGGAAGAGTGGCCATGGCTACGCTAACTCCAGAAATCCTAGCGGCTGGCGATCACGGCGGGAGCGCCGCCGGTGGCGAGCTCGGGCTTGTCGGCCTTATGCTCCTGCGACGCAATCAGCCGCGCCGCGGCGCCCTCGGTCTCCTGCGGCGCCGGAATGGTCAGCGTCCATCCCTTCGAAGTGTCGAGCAGGCCGCCGACGTCATTCTGGGCGCGCTGGATCGTGGTGCCGTCGGTGATCGGCCCGGCGGCCTGGGCGACGGTCTCGCCCGGCTGCGGCTGGCTGGCGACGATCACCGGTCGCATGGCCAGCGGATCGCGCGGTTCGCCGATATAGCGGCCGCTGAAGGCGGCGGGCTGGCCCCACGCGCCCGGCCAGCGGTAGAAGATATGCTGGCCGATCACCGCCACCTTGGCGAGCAGCGGCGCCCAGCGCGGCGCGACATAATCGGCGTGATAGTGCGTCGCTTCGCCGACGCGCGTCTCGACATAGCCGCCAAGCGCTGCCCGGGCGACCTGCTCCGCCTCGCGCCACGCGCCGAGCGCCGGTTGGCGATTGAGCGACCCGTCGCAGACGAAGGTGAACTGACAAACGCGCCCGTTGTTCTGATAGACGACGCCGCAGACCGACTTGGGATAGGCCGGGTGGCGCATGCGGTTGAGGACGACCTGGGCCACCGCGCGGCGGCCTTCGAGCGGCTCGTAAGCCGCTTCGTAATAGACGGCCTGGGTGAGGCACAGCAACGCTCGCCGCTGGTCGACGTCGCTGCCCGACACCGCGAACGGGCGGGCCGAGTGCAGCGGACCGTTGGCGAAGGGCAGCGCGGCGTTGATCAGCTTGGCCTGCTCGCCGACCGCCTGCATCTGGTTGGCCGCATCGCCGCTGGTCGCGTCGATCAGCTGCGCGGCCTTGGCCGGCGTGATCGGCAGCGTGACGGTCGAGGCATTGGCCGGATCGCGCGAGACGAGCGCGACGGCAAGCGCCGCGGCGGCAGCGAGGAGCACGCCGGCGATCACCACCGCTTCGATGCGCAGCCCGGCGAGCGTCAGCTGCAGGCGGCGAACGGGTTTGGCCAGCGCGGTCACGACGCCTTCTCCTTCTTCGCCTGGGCGGCGGAGCTCAGGTGCTTCAGCACCTCGTCGCGCGGACCGTCGGCGATGATCTTGCCGCCGTCGATCACGATCAGCCGGTTGATGATCGACAGCATGTTGTGGCGGTGCGTGGCGACGACGAGCGTCTGGTCGGCGGTCAGCGCCGTCTTCAGATGCTCGATAAAATAGAGCTCGGTCTGCGTGTCCATCGAGCCGGTCGGCTCGTCGAGGAACAGGAGCTTTGACGGGCTCACCAGAGCGCGCGCGAGGACCAGCAGCGAGCGCTGGCCGCCCGACAGGAACGAGCCGCGCTCGCCAACCGGGAGGTCGAAGCCGGCGGCATCGCGCGACAGGAAGATGTCGGCGCCCGAGCGGACCACGGCGTCGATCAGCTGCTGGTCGTCGGCCTTGGCCGCGCCGAGCATGAGATTGTCGCGAACCGTGCCGCTGAACACTTCCGCATCCTGCGCAACGAAACGGAACGCCTCGCGCAGCTGGTGGGGGTGGTATTGCCGGCTGTCGAGCCCGTCGACCAGCATCTCGCCCTCGGTCGGCGCATAGAGCCCGCAGAGCACGCGCCCCAGGGTCGACTTGCCCGAAGCGACCCGGCCGATGATCCCGATGCGCTCGCCGGGATTGATCTTGAGGTTGAGACCGGACAGCGAATCGCGCGCGGCCATGGGATAGCGGAAGGACACGTCGTGGAGCTCGACGTGCCCGGCGCGGATCTCGGGGACGATGCTGCGCAGCGCGACCTGGCGCTCGTCGTCGGCCTCCATCATCCGCTGCAGCGAATCCAACGTTGCCATCGCCTGCTTGCCGCGAGTGACGAGGAAAGCGAGTTGCCCGACAGGCTGGAGCGAGCGGCCGGAGAGCATGATGATGGCGATGATCGCGCCCATCGTCATCTCGCCCTCCTGAAAGCGATAGAAGCCGCCGATCAGCAGGCCGATGCTGATCATCTGCTGCGAAATGCTGGCGAGGTTGACCGCAACGGCGGTCAGCCGCCGCATGCGCTCGGCGGTTGCCGCCGACATCGACGAATAGCGGCGCCAGCGGCCGAGCATCTGCCCTTCGGCACGCGCCGCCTTCAGGGTCTCGGCGCCGGCGATCGATTCCACGAGCACCGAATGCTGGAGGCTCGAGTCCGCCTGCGCGTCGAGCGCCGCCCGGCCCATCGCCTTCTGCAGGCTGATCCCGGCGACGAGCATCATCACGATGCCGACCACGGGGACGATCACCAGCCAGCCGGCGAGGATAGTGATGAGGCCGAGGAAGAGCACGAGGAAGACGAGATCCACCGCGAGCACGACCGTGGTCGAGGCGAAGAAGTCGCGGACCATCTCGAACTCGGACACGCGACGGGCGAAGGCGCCAGTGCTGCCCTGGCGCTCGGCCATGGGCAGGTTCATCACCTTCTCGAACAGCTTTTGGCTGAGCTTGGCGTCGAGCTTGCGCCCGACCTCGTCGATCAGCCGCGAGCGGGCGATGCGCAGGGTGAAGTCGAAAGCGAGCGCGATGACGACGCCGAAGCCGAGCACCCACAGGGTCGACACCGCCTTGTTGGGGATGACCCGATCGTAGACGTTCATCGTGAACAGCGGCATCGCGAAGGCGAGCAGGTTCACGATCAAGGCGGCGAGAAGGACCGGCCAGAATTCCTTGCGGACCTTCCATACTTCCGACCAGAACCAGTGCGTGCGCCTGGCCTTGTCCCACGGACGCTCGCCCTCGCGCTCGCGGGTCGGATCGGTTTCGACAACGACCGCGCGGCCTGTGTAAGCGGGTTCGAGCTCGGCGAGCTTGACCCACATCGGCTCGGCGACGCCGGGCGCATAAACCAGCCCGTCGGCGTCCTTCGCGTCAAGCAGGACCGCGGCGCGATTGTCGGCGAGCTCGAGGATTGCCGGGCATTTGGCCGACGGCCAGCCCTTCAGCCGGCGCGCGACCGGCTCCGCGCGCATGCCCACCTGCTCGAGCGCGGGCTCGATCTGGTGGAACGGCAGGGTGCCGTCGTCGGCAAGGGCAAGACCCGCGCGGAGAAGGACCGGCGACGACGGCCGGTCCGCCTCCCGTGCGAGGTAGGTCAGGCAATCGAGGACGGGATCGATCTCACGCGACCGTTCGGCGTCAAGCCAGTGCATGAAGCTCACAGCCCGTCCTCATCTTTCTCAATTGCCGCGCTCGCCCTCGGCCGGCGGCGGAGGCGGAGTTTCCATCGGAGGCGGAGGTGCCGCTTCGGCCGGAGCCATGGCGGGCGCAGGCGCAGCCGGCCCCATCGCAGGCAGCGGGAAGCTGTTCTCCTGCAGGTCCGACGGCGGGATCGGATTGACCCGGAACCGAGCACGCTGATCGGCCGTGGCCGCGACCGGAATCGCGACGTTGAGGCACTCGATCAGCCGGTTCTCGGCGGCGAGGATGCGATACTGCGCGTAGAGCTTCGCGAGACGCGCGGTCTCGGTCTGTGCCTGCACGTTGTAGCGCGTGTTCTGCGCGTCGAGCACGTCGAGCAGCGAGCGCCGGCCGATGTTGAACTGCTCGCGATAGGACAGGAGCACATCATCGCTGATGCGCGCCTGGGTCTCGAGCTCGCTCACCAGGGCCGTCTGGTTCTGCAGCCGGCTCCAGGCGCTGCGCACGTCCTCCTCGGCCTGGCGGGTGCGCTGGAACAGCCGCCCGTGCACCTCGTCGGCGCGGTGCTGCTGCTCACGCACGTTCGCTTCCTTGATGCCGCCGTTGTAGAGGTCCCAGCGGAGCACCATGTTGGCCTGCAGGTCCGTCGTCCGGCCCGAGAAGCCGTCGATGTCGTGACCGGCGCGGGCACGGCCTTCGAGGTTCAGCCGCGGCCCGAGCTCCGCCCGTGCCGAGCTCACCACCTCGCGCGCCGCAGCCAGATCGGCGATCGCTTCCTGCACCCGCGGGTTGTTCGACCGCGCAAGCACTTCGGCTTCCGTCAGCGTCGGCGGCAGAGCGCCGGACAGGTCCGGCGGCATCGACACGTCGCCGATCGGGATTCCGGTCAGCGTCGTGAAGGCGATCGCCGCCGCTTCCAGATCCTCGCGCGCTTCGACCAACCGGGCTTCGGCCGCCTGCAGCCGCTCCTCGGCCTGCTGCTGGTAGGCAATGCTGATCGAGCCCTGCGACACGCCCTGGCGAAGGTCGCCGACGAGCCGCTGGTGGAAGGTGACATTGTCCTGCGCGATCGCGACCAGCCGCTGCTGCAGCATGTAATCGATGTAGTGGCGCGAGACGTTGAGCGCGACGAACTCCGACCGCTCCTCGACCCGGGCGGCCGCGGCATCGGTGCGCGCGGCATGGCGGCGGATCTCCGCTTCGCGGCCGCCGCTGTCATAGACGAGCTGGTCGACGATGAGGCTGCCCTCGACCGGCCACAAAGTGTCGTCGGCAATGCCGAGCGACCGGCGGGTCGGGTTGCGCAGCGAGCGGACGCCGGCGCGGCCCTCGACCGAGATGCGCGGATAATAGAGCCCCTGGGCCTGCACCCTTTCCTCTTCGGTGGCGTAGGTGTTGGCCACCGCCTGGCGGATTTCGGGGTTGTTGGTGAGCGCTGCCTGCACGGCCTGGCGCAAATCGACGGCGTTGGCCGGCGCCGCGCTCAGCAGCACTGCTGCGGGAACGATGATCGTCCAGTGCTTCCTTTTCATAATACCCCCTTCTGGTCTGTCGAGCCGGAGGCCTCGTTGTCCACGACGAGAACCCCCGGCAGGTCTTCGAAAATCACGCTGCAGTCGCCGCAGCCGCGTCCGGATGAGCCATGACCGCTTCCATCGATAGCGCGCTGTGGCCGCCCACGAACCCATGGAATGCGCCCATGTCCCAAGCCGGCACATCGGCCAGGCTGGCGGCAACCGAGCCAGCATCCATTCCGGCGCCGTGGCCGGTCGCGGCATCGATCAGTGCATCGATGTTCGGACCGTCGCCGCCACCGGCAAGCGCATCGGCGAGGACGCGGGCGACTTCGGCGCTGCCTTTGTCCCCCTCGACCGCCGGCTGATCCGCCGCTGCAAGCGCTTCGGCGGACGGCATCGCCACCGACATCGCAGCGGGTGCAACCTCGGCTGCCGGCGCCTGCGCCGGGGCATCGGTTCCGCCCGGAAGCTCGACGGGCGCCGCCTGGACATTGCTCTCCGTGCCGCCGACGCCGTGATCGGCCTGGATAACGTCGTGGTGGCTGGAGCCGGAGCTCTGCGCGTCGACGTCCTGCACGACGATGCTGCCCTTATCGAGCAGGCTCGCGGCCGGCTGCGTGTCGATCGTCATCGCGCCGGTGCCGATGTCGAGCGAGTCGAGCATCGTCTCGGCGCGGACGGCGAACTCGGCCTGCGGCGCGAACGCGTGGTGCGCGGCCGCCGGCGTCGCGCCGAGCCCCGCCGCGGCAATCGCGCCGAGGAACACGGTGTTGCTGTTCGCCGCGTTGACCGACTTCAGCTGCTGCTCGAAGCTGTCCATGGTCAGCATCGACGACTTGTCGGCGATCGGCTCCATCGACATCGAGCTGGTAGAGCTCGTGGTGGTGATCGTGTTCGACGTCGCCGGAGCGATGGTGATGTCGAGCGCGTCGTCGACGATCACCGTGTCGCCGTCGCGGTCGGTCAGCTGCAGGTCGAAGTTGAGGTCGACGGGGTCTCCCGCGTTGCTCGATTCGATCGACAACTGGCTCACCGAGAACTTGCCGTCCGGAGACGCAGTGCCCTCATTGAACACCTCGATGCGGTTGTATCCGTCCGCCGTGTAGGTCTGGATGCTGTAGTCGCTCGGCAGATTCTCGAAGCTGACGGTTCCGTCGGCGTTGAAGATCACGTCGAAGCCGAAGCTCGTCGTGTCGGTGCCGGAGAACTCGCCGACCAGCGCGCCCGACGTGTCGAACACCTTCACCAGCGTGATGTCGTCAACGACGTCGCCGGCATCCGGGCCGAAATTGTTCTGCGCGGCCCCGCCGTCGTCGTCGGCGTCGACGGCCGACACGCGGATGTCGACCACCGTGCCGTTCGAAATCTGGTCGATCGCGAACTTGTAGCCGTTCACG
>DASUXP010000120.1:0-5953 GCA_036377835.1 Sphingomicrobium sp.
GCCGCCAGCTGAACCTGCTCGGCGGCGAGCAGAACGACCGCGAATATCGCGCACTCAACCCGCAGGGGCTGGTGCCGATGCTCGAGATCGACGGGCACAAGCTGACCCAGAGCCTGTCGATCATCATGTATCTCGCCACCCGCTTCCCCGAGCCGCCGCTGCTGCCCCAGGATCCCGCAGACGCGGCCCACGTCCGCGCGATGGCGCTGGCGATCGCCTGCGACATCCATCCGCTCAACAATCTGCGGGTGCTCAAATATCTGAAGCACGAGTTCGCCCAGCCGCAGGAGCGGATCGACGGCTGGTATGCGCACTGGATCACGGAAGGCCTCGGTTCGCTCGAGGCAGCGGCCGCGCCGCGCGCCGGGGACTTCCTGTTCGGCGACACGCCAAGCATCGCCGACGTATGCCTGGTGCCGCAGCTCTACAATGCGCGCCGCTACGACGTGCCGCTCGACGACTATCCGACCTTGCTGCGCGCCGATGCCAATGCGAACCGGCTGGAGGCTTTCGCCGCAGCCCACCCCGACCGCCAGGAGCAACCCACATGAACCGAGTCGATGCCATCAACCGCGGCGTTGCCGAGATGACGCCGCTGGATTCGGTCGAGATCCCGTCGCTCGAAGGGCGGGTCAGCGACGAGGAATGGGCGGTGCGGGTCGACCTCGCCGCCGCTTACCGGATGGTGGCTTATTACGGCTGGGACGACCTCATCTTCACCCATCTGTCCGCGCGCATCCCGGGGCCGGAGCATCATTTCCTGCTCAATCCGTACAACCTCATGTTCGAGGAGGTGACGGCGAGTTCGCTGATCAAGGTTGACGCGAGCGGCAACCCGGTCGAGCCGACGCCGTTCATCACCAATCCGGCGGGCTTCACGATCCATTCGGCGATCCACATGGCGCGCGAGGACGCGCATGCGGTGATGCACCTCCACACGCCCGCCGGGCAGGCGGTGTCGGCGCACCAGGACGGGCTGCTTCCGCTGACGCAGACGGCGATGCTGATCCGCGGCGACGTCGCCTTCCACGATTACGAGGGCGTCGCGGTCGACCTCGGCGAGCGCGAGCGGCTGGTGGCGGATCTCGGGGACAAGAATGCGATGATCCTGCGCAACCACGGCACGCTCGCGGTGGGCAAGAATGTCGGCGAATGCTTCGTCCGACTCTATTTCCTCGAGCGCGCGTGCCAGGCGCAGATCATGGCGCTTTCCGCGGGCGATCAGCTGAACAATCCGCCGCAGGGCTCGCCGGAGGTCACCGCCCAGCAGGGCCAGGTCGGGGTCGCGCTTGCCGCCAACATGCTCGCCTGGCCGGCGCTGAAGCGCAAGGCCTACCGCCTCGACCCGGCCTTCGCGAGCTAGGCCGGAACCGCGGCCTTGTCGCTGCCGAGGTGGCGCGAATAGAGCCAGCCGATCCCAATCAGGCTGAGGCCCAGCGCCACGAACGATGCGATGCGGGTCACGCCGGCGAGGCCCGAGGCATCGAACAGGAAGACCTTGGCCACGGCGCCGAGCATCAGCGCGAGGCTGGCGATGCGCCAGTCGCGCTGCTGCCGGGCGATTCCCCAGAGGAGGAACCCGATCGCGAGGCCGATGGCGAGGATCGAGCGCGAAATGTCCTCGGCGACGGACAGGCCCGGAGCGGTCAGCAAGGTGCCGTGGAACAGCTGGCGGAGCTCGGAGAAGGCGAACAGTACGACCAAAGCCATCTGCACGACCTGAAGCCCGCGGGCCACTTCCGGCGCGATCGGCTGCACGGCGCGCCTGGCGGCGACGGTCAGCGCTAGTGCGAGCGCGTAGACCGGTAGCAGCAGGTTAACGACCGGCCAGGCGCCGACCGCCTGGGCCGACCACAAGGGGTTGTGGATGACCAAAGTGTAGAGCGCCTCGTGCGCGGCCGCGGCGATCGCCAGGACCAGTGCGGGCGCCGGGCGGCGCAGGCGCCAGGCGAGCAAGGCGAGGGCGGCGAGCGCAAGCTCCCACACCGTCCGCTCGGCAAGGCCGAGACTGACGAATGCCTGCGGCGAAGCGATGGCGAACAACTGCTTGAAGAGGCTGTGCACCGCAATCATGCCCAGCAGCCCGGCGATTGCCCAGCCGCCGATCCGCTCCGCCCGGCGAAGGCGCACGGCGATGAACGAGACAAAGGCGACGGCGCAGGCGGGGACGAGCAGCCTGGTGAGAACGTCCATCGGCAGGGGGACGTCGGTGACCAGCATTCGCCCGCCGGTAACCGAGTCCGCGGCCTCGCCGGTCCATTGCACCAGCGGCCCGAACGCGCCCGCCGCGATGATCGCGACCGAAGACGCTATAGCTGGCATGAGGCGCTGCCCCAGCCGGCGGCCGAACAGAGCGGTCGCCGCCAGCAGGGTCGGCGCGATGAGCGGGGCGAAGCGGTCGGGCACGACCGCGGCGAAGGCGGCATAGGCCAGGGCGGGCGCGAGGAACTGTGCGGTCGAGCGGCCGAAGCGGAAGGATGCGCGCCACGCGAACATGGCGGCGATCGCGGCCTGGGCGGCCCAGTGAAGGGCGTCGATCCAGTCCGGGAAGCTGCTGCCGCTGTCGAGCTGCGCGACCGGATACGTGAGGAGCCCGGCCGCCGCGAAGGCCCAGGCTGCGGGCTCGAGGCGCGGGTCCCCGGCAAGCTGGCCGAGGTGGAGCAGCGCGAGGCCGAGCAGGCCGATGGCGACGCCGGCGGCCCATGCCGGAAGGAAGAGCAACGCGGCGCCGGCGAGGAGCACCGCGGTCACCATCGCAAGCAGGGCGAAGCGCGCGTCGTCGCGGCGCCCTGCCTTGTTCCAGCCGAGCGCCGCGCAGGCGCCGACCGCCGCGGCCGAGCCGCTGGCGATGAGGCCGAAGAGCTGGTCGTTCGACCCGTCGGCGTGGTGGAAGTGGAACATCGGCAGGAGCAAGGCGCCGAGGCCGAGCGCGCCGATCTCGGCGGCTTCGAGCAGTCCGCCCGAGCGCCACAACCGCCATACCGCCGGGGCTCCGTAGATCAGCACGAAGCCGCCCAGCACCAGCGCGAAGCTGCCCGCTGGCGGCGCGGTCCACGCGCCCATCAGCAGAAGCGCGACGACGAGGCCGACCGCGGGCAGCCGGGCAAGCGCGGGGTCGCGTCCGGCCAGCCAGATCGAGGCGACCGCCAGCAGAGCGAACAGCCCCCAATTTACGAGGGCGAAGCCGCCCATGGCGACCAACGCCGCCATTTGCGCCGCCGCGACGATCCCGGCGATCAGTTGCAGCTGGTTCCGGCGCGTGCCGGCGAAGCCGAGCGCGGGGATGCCGACTCCGAGCAGCAGCAGGTAAAGGCCGAGCGAGATCGAGCTCGGCGTGTCGAGGACCTTGCCGACCAGCAGCACGACACCCCAGCCGAAGCCGCCGACCAGCGCGCTGATCCCGAGCCACAGCCAGCGCTGGTTGCGCGACAGCGCGCACAGGCCGGAGACGGCAAGCGCGAGATAGACCGAGAGCAGCGGCACGTTGGGCGAGGCCGAGCCGACCAGGGCGGGCGCGGCGAGGCCGCCGGCGAGCCCGAGCAAGGCGCTGGGCGGGCCGAAACGAATGGCGAGGAACAAAGCGAAAGCCGTCACCGCGGCCATCCCCAGCATCGCGGTCAGGGGGCCGATCAGATGGTAGAGGTTCACTGCGACGAGGATGCTGGCGTAGAGGCTGGCGACGCCGGCGCCGGCGAGCGCCTGGCGGACCCGGGCGTCGCGAACGCGCTCTTCGAAGCGCAGCGCGAGTTCGGCCCCGGCGATCAGCAATGCGCCGAAGACGAGACCGGCGAGGACTCGGATCGGCGGGGTCAGCAGACCCGAGTCGATCGACAGCTTGACGATCAGCATGCCTGCGACCGCGAGGGTGATCCCGCCCGCCCAGATCGGGAGATGGCGGCCGAACAGCTCCTCGAAACCGATGACTGGCTTCCACGAGCGGCGTTCGCGTTCCGGCTCGGGCTCTTCGTTCATCGATTCTTGCGCGTCGGCGACGACGTCGTCCGGGCGCGTATCGGCATGGAGCACGACCGCGGCAGGGCGGGACTCCGCGGCCTCCGCTGGTTCGGGGGGCGGCGCGGTGGGTTGCTCTAGCGGGGGAGCTGCGAGCGCCGGCTGGACCGGGTCGTAGCGATAGGCGTCGAGCTCGTCGAAGCGGTCCTCGAGCCGCCGCAGCCGCGAGTTGAGATGGAACACGAGGGCGCCAAGCGCCAGCACGACGAGCCAGGTGAACATGGACGACCTCCCGAGCGGCTTCGTAGCATAAATTGAACACTGTTCAACACAAAATTGGACAGTGTTCAATTCCGCGACTAGAGCAGTGCCATGGGCCGCCGATCGGACCACAGCAGGGCGGAGCTTCGCGAGCTCATCGTCGCCGAGGGCCACCGGCAGATGGCCGACCACGGATTCGCCCGCTTTTCCGCGCGCCAGGTCGCGCGCGCGATCGGCTATTCGGTCGGCACCGTCTACAACATCTTTCCCAGCCTCGATCACCTGCTGGTGGCGATCAACACCCGCACCTTCGCCTTGTGGTCGGAGTTCGTGCGGCAGCGCCTCGAAGGCGCCGACGAAGACCGCATCGCCGTGCTGGTGGAAGCCTATTTCGACTTCGCCCGCGAGCATACTAACCTGTGGATGGCGATCTACGACCATCGCCTGCCCGAGGGCATGCCGCTGCCGCCAGAAGACGACGCGAGCCGGCGCGAACTGACCCTCATCGTCATCCGCGAGCTGGCGGCGCTGTTGCCGGGACGCAGCGAACACGAAATCGAGCGGCTGGCCCGGTCGCTGATCGCGACCGTGCATGGCCATTGCACCTATGCGCTCAATGGCAGCTTCGAATTAATGGGCGAAACCGATCCGGTCGGCCTGGCGCTCGGCCGCGCCCGCGAGGCGATCGCCGCGGCAAAGGCGGCCTAGGCCGGCTCGACGATCTTCGCTTCGACCGGCGGCCGGTGGGACATCGCCGGGTCGTATTGCGCGCGCGAAGCGATGGCGATCCGGTTCCACGTATTGATCAGCGCGGCGGCGAGCGTGAGGTTGGCGATCTCCTCTTCGGAGAAGAAGCGCTTCAGGCCGTCGAACGCCGCCTTGTGCGCGTGACCGTCGGCGATGAGCGTGATCTCCTCGACCCATTCGAGCGCCGCCCGCTCCTTCTCGCTGAACGCCGAGCTTTCCTGCCAGGCGTCGAGCAGCAGCAGCCGCTCGGGCGTGTCGCCATCGCGCAGCGCTTCGTCGCTGTGCATCGCGATGCAGAACGCGCATCCGTTGATCTGCGAAGCGCGCAGCTTGACGAGGTGGTAGAGCTTGCGGTCGAGCTTGCCGGCAACCGCCTGCTCGAGCTGGAGGAGGTGCCGGTAGGCCTCGGGCGCCATTCTGGTGATGTCCATCCGCGGTTGTTCGACCATGGGGTCCTCCCTTTTGCGGGCGCGCCTATGCGCCGCTTGCGCGGGCGATGGAAGACACGAGCGCCGCGCCGCCGCGCACTTGCGGTAATCCGCCGGGGCTGCAATTCCCGAACAACCATGAGAAAAGCCGCATCGGTCAGCGACTATCGCGCGCTCGCGCGGGCGCGGCTGCCGCACTTCCTGTTCGAATATCTCGACGGCGGCTCCTACGACGAAGTGACCCTCACGCGGAATGTCGCCGACCTGCAGGCGGTGGCGCTGCGCCAGCGGGTGCTGCGCGACGTGTCGACGATCGACCTGTCGGCCGAGCTGTTCGGCGAACGCTGGGCGATGCCGGTCGGCCTCGCGCCCGTCGGCCTGTCCGGCCTCTACGCCCGGCGCGGCGAGGTGCAGGCGGCGCGGGCCGCGGCGGCGGCGAACGTGCCCTTCTCTCTGTCGACACTGAGCGCCTGCCCGATTGCCGAGGTCGCGCGGGCGGCGCCGCTGTGGTTCCAGCTCTACATCGTCAAGGACCGCGGCTTCGTCGCCGACATGATCGCGCGCGC
>DASUXP010000121.1:0-15312 GCA_036377835.1 Sphingomicrobium sp.
GGCGATGACCTCGTCCTGCAGCGGATCGCTGTCGACGAGGAAGTCCTGCCACTGGGCTTCGCCGCCCTCGTCGCCCTTCAACGGGGCGTTGAGGCTGGTGTCGCCGCCCATGCCCATGCGGCGGTTCATCGAGATGACTTCTTCCTCGGTCACGCCGAGGTCGGTGGCGATCTTGGTGACGTCGGCGGGCTTCAAATCGCCTTCCTCGAACGCCTCGATCTGGTTCTTCATCCGCCGCAGGTTGAAGAACAATTTCTTCTGCGCCGCGGTGGTGCCCATCTTCACCAGGCTCCACGAGCGGAGGATGAATTCCTGGATCGAGGCGCGGATCCACCACATGGCGTAGGTGGCGAGGCGGAAGCCGCGGTCGGGCTCGAACTTCTTAACGCCCTGCATCAGGCCGATATTGCCCTCTGAAATGAGCTCGCTGACAGGCAGGCCGTAGCCGCGGTAGCCCATGGCGATCTTGGCCACGAGCCGCAGGTGCGAATTAACGAGCTTCGCCGCGGCCTCGGTGTCGCCATGCTCGCGCCACCGCTTGGCGAGCATATACTCTTCCTCCGGCGAGAGGATCGGGAATTTCTTGATCTCCGCGAGATAGCGGTTGAGTCCGGCCTCCCCACCGGACGCGGGGAGCGAGACGATCCCTTTCTTGGTAGCCATTTTAGTCCGTCTTCTCCCTTTCGCGAGGGCGGCTGACCGCCCTAGCTGGTTAAACTTTATACACCAAGCGCGCTGATCAGTTCCTGAATGTCGGGCGGCACGGGACTGGCGAACGACAGCCTGTGCTTGGTCACCGGGTGCGTGAAGCCGAGCTCCGCGGCGTGAAGTGCCTGGCGATGAAAACCTAGCTCCTTCAGCAGCTTGGCGTGGTCTTTTCGAGCGCGACCGTAAACCGGGTCGCCGACCAAAGGGTGGCCGAGCGAGGCCATGTGCACGCGGACCTGGTGGGTGCGGCCGGTTTCCAGGCGGCATTCGACCAGCGCTGCGTCGTTCAGCAGTTGCAGCCGCTTCCAGTGCGTGACGGCGCGCTTGCCGCGGCCATCATCGACAATGGCGATCTTCTTGCGGTTGGCCGCCGAGCGGGCGAGCGGGGCATCGACCGTGCCCGCCATCGCTTTCGGCACACCGGACACGACGGCGAGATAGCGCCGGTCGATGCTGTGTGCGGCGAACTGCCGCGCCAGGCCTTCGTGGGCGACGTCGGTCTTGGCGACGACGAGCAGCCCCGACGTGTCCTTGTCGATGCGGTGGACGATCCCGGGCCGTGCGACCCCGCCGATGCCCGAGAGGCTCCCGCCGCAATGGTGGAGCAAGGCGTTGACGAGGGTGCCGTCGCGGTTTCCCGCGGCGGGGTGGACCACCAGGCCCGCGGGCTTGTCGACGACCAGCAGATGCTCGTCCTCGAAGACGATCTTCAGCGGGATGTCCTGAGGCTCGTTGTGCGCCGGCTCGGGCTCGGGAAGAGCGAGACGAAAGGTCTCTCCTCCATGCACCCTGAGAGCCGGGTCGCGGACCGGGTTGCCCGCGGCCTCGACCGCTCCACTGCGGATCAGATTCTTCAGCCGTTCGCGCGACAGGGTGGGGAGCGACGCGGCAAGCGCGCGGTCGAGGCGCCAGCCGGCATGGGCGGGCTCCAGGCGCACGTCGATCGTCTGAATTCCCCCCATTCGGATAGGAATATGGGTTCGATCCAAGGCGGTTCAATGTCCTTCGAGACGGGCCTTCGATGTCCCCGGCTTTACGCCGGGGTCCCTCAGTCCCTCCTCAGGACGAGCGGCGAAGCAGATCCGTACGTCCTGAGGAGCCGCTGAGCGAAGCCGAAGCGGCGTCTCGAAGGACCCTCGCTTGCGCGGCGTTCAACTCTGCCCCATTCAGCGGCGCCATGAACGCGGTCGATCTCGCCAGCTTGCTTTGTTCGCGGCTTTGCCACGATCTCATGTCGCCCGTCGGGGCGCTCAACAACGGGATCGAGCTGCTCGCCGACGAACAGGACCCGGAGATGCGCGAGCGCTGTCTCGAATTGCTCGCGGACAGCGCGCGGGCGTCCGCCAACAAGCTCAAGTTCTTTCGCCTCGCGTTCGGCGCCGCGGGCGGCTTCGGCGACGAGATCGATACGCACGAGGCCGAGGCGGCGCTCGAGGGCGTGTTCGGGCCCGAGCGGCGCATTGAGCTCGGCTGGATGGTGAGCGGCGACAAGCTCCCCAAGGGCGCGGTGAAGCTGCTCCTCAACCTCGCGCTCATCGCCGGCGATGCGCTGGTTCGCGGCGGGCGCCTCGACGTCGGCGCCGAGCGGCGAGGCGACCAGATCGAGCTCGTCATCCGCGGCGAAGGCCCGCGCATCCTGCTCGACCCGACCTTGCGCGAGACGCTGACGAACGGCAGCAGCGGCGGCGCCATCGAGCCGCGCGCGGCGGGCGCCTGGCTCGCTCACAGCCTGGCAGCGGAAGCACGCGGCACGATCCGTTTGTCCGACCCGTCAGCCGAGGTTCTGCTGATCGGCGCAACGCTGCTGCGATAGGGATAACGGCGCGTTAACTCCTGCCCGGCATAAGCGGCCCCGACAGTCGGGGGAAATCACGCGCCGTGGACGATCTGATCGCCGATTTCGTAGCGGAATGCCGGGACATGCTGGAGGCGCTGGGCGGGGAGATCGTCGCCTGGGAGGCGCAGCCCGACGACCGCGCGCGCCTCGATAGCATTTTCCGCTTCGTCCACACCGTGAAAGGCAATTGCGGCTTCTTCGAGTTCCCGCGGCTGGAGGCGCTGAGCCATGCCGCCGAGGACGCGCTCGCCGACGTCCGCGCCGGGCGCCGCCATCCCGACGGGGCGCTGGTCAGCGCCGTCCTCGCGATCATCGACCGCATCGCCGAGATGATCGCCGCGATCGACGCCGGCGAGGACATGCCCGCGGGCGACGACAGCGCGCTGATCGAGGCGCTTGCCCCGGGTGCGGAATCGCACGCCGCTCCCGTCGCGGCGACCGTTGCCGAAGGGCAGGGCAAGGCGGCCTCGGCGCCGCGCACCATTCGCCTCTCGGTGGAGCTGCTCGACCGCGTGATGAGCACCGTCTCCGACATGGTGCTCGCCCGCAACGAGCTCGCCCGGCGGCTGCGCGAAGCGGACACCGACGTGCCCGTCGACGGCGCGTTCGAGCGCCTCTCGTCGATCATCGCAGAGATGCGCGACGCGATCACCCGCACCCGGATGCAGCGGATCGAAAATTTGTTCGTCGGCCTGCCGCGCATGGTCCGCGACCTTTGCGCCGAGCTCGGCAAGCAGGTGCTGGTGGACATCGAAGGCGGCGACGTCGAGCTGGATCGCGAGATGATCGAGATGATCCGCGATCCCCTGACGCACATCGTGCGCAACGCCGTCGATCACGGCATCGAGAGCCCGGCCGATCGCCTCAAGGCCGGCAAGCGCGAGATCGGCATCCTCTCGGTTTCGGCGCGCCAGTCGGGCAACCAGATCCTGATCGACATCCACGACGACGGCCGCGGGATCGACGGCAAGAAGCTGGTCGAGAAAGCGATCGGCAATGGAGTCATCGACAAATCCGCCGCTGTCGAGCTTTCCCCGCGCGAGCAGCTGGCACTGATTTTTGAGGCGGGGCTGTCGACCGCGCAGCAGGTGACGTCCATCTCGGGGCGCGGCGTCGGCATGGATGTGGTCCGTTCCAACGTCGAGCGCATCGGCGGGCTGGTCGAGGTCGACAGCAAGCTCGGCGAGGGGACTCGCATGACGCTGCGCGTGCCGCTCACGCTGACCATCATCCCGGCGCTCACCGTCTCCATCGGCCAGCAGCATTTCGCGATTCCGCGATCGGCGATCGAGGAGATCGTTCGAGCCAATGGCGAATCCGTCACACTCGAGCATCTGGGCGGAGCCGGCATCGCCACGATCCGCGGCCGGCGCGTGCCCGAAGTGTCGCTTGCCGACATTCTCGACCTCGACAGCGGCATCGCGGACAAGGACCGCACGCTCATCGTGCTCCGGCCGGCGGGCGGCGACGTCTATGCCCTGGCGGTGGATCGAATCCACGACCACGAGGAGCTGGTGGTGAAGCCGGCCGCGCCCGCGGTGATGGCCACCGGCCTTTATGCCGGCACCACGCTCGCCGACGACGGCAGCCCGATCCTGCTGTTCGATCCCGCCGGCCTTGCCGAAGTCGGCGGCGTTCATCTCGAGGCGCAGGAGCGCGCTTCGCGCATTGCCGGGGGCGGAACGGCCAAGGCCGCCGCCAAGGCGACTCCGGTGTTGCTGTTCCATGGCCTCGACGGCAGCCGCCGGGCGCTTCGCCTGGCAGTCGTCGAGCGGATCGAGGAAGTCGCCGTTTCTGCCGTGCGCCCTGCCGCGGGACAGCTTCGCGTCCAGGTCGGCGATTCCATTCTCCCGCTGGCGGGGGCCGAGGGTATCGCACTTTCGGGGGACCGGGTGCGGGTGTTCCGGCTCAACGACGGGACGCACGAGATTGCCTACGCCTTTCGCGAGGTGGTCGACTTCGCCGAGATCGACAATGACGTCATTCACTCGGAGCGGCCGGGCGAGGTCAGCGGCGTTTCGCTGGTCAACGGCGAGCCCGCCGAGCTGGTCGACGCCCATTGGCTGTTCGCGACTTACGCCGGCGCCTCGGCGATTGCGAGCGACCCGCTCGTGTGCCGCCTGCCGAGCGACGATCCGTGGATGCAGAACATGCTTCGCCCGATGGTCGAGGCTGCCGGCTATCGCGTCGTGGGCGACGAGGACGAGGGGGAGGCTGATCTGGTCATCGCTGCCCAGGGGGCTGAGCTGGCCGGCGATGCGGCCAAACGCACCATCTGGCTTCGCAGTGAGCCGGACGCGGCAAGCAAGAAGGACGACAGCATCTATCGCTACGATCGCGCAGGGCTGCTGATGGCGCTCAAGTCGGCGGGCGCGCGGAGGGGCCAATGAACGAGCTGCTTCTGGTCGTGACCATTGCCGGCGAGCGCGTCGCGCTGCCCGCCGCCGCGGTCGAATCCGTGGTCGAGCTGGACACTCTGATCCCGGTGCCGCGCGCGGCGCCCCACGTCGCCGGCCTGTCCGCGCTGCGCAGCCGGGTGCTGACGGTGATCGACTGCATGCGCTCGCTCGAGCTCGGCACGACCGATTGCTCCGACGGCATCCGCGAAGCCGCCGTCGTCGAGCTCGACGGCCACCATTATGCGCTGATCGTCGACCTCGTCGAAGACGTCATCGAGGCGCTCTCCGAGCCGACGCCGATCCGAGCCGCCATGGGGCCCGGATGGGAGCGCGCGTCCGAGGGCATGGTGGAGACCGAAGCGGGGCCGCTGCTGCTGGTCGATGTCGGTGCGCTGATCGCCGGCGCCGAGGCCAAGGCAGCTTAACAGCTTCGTTACCCTTCATGCGTAAGAGCCAAGCGAACCGAAGCGGGAAAGCGAAATGAAAAGCTGTTTGATCGTCGATGATTCCAAGGTGATCCGAAAGGTCGCCAGGCACATCCTCGAGACCCTGGAATTCGAGGTCGAGGAGGCCGGAGACGGTCAGGAGGCGCTGTCGCGCTGCGAGGCGAAGATGCCCGACGTGGTCCTGCTCGACTGGAACATGCCGGTGATGAGCGGGATGGAGTTCCTGCGCCTGCTGCGCCAGCGCGGCCACAGCGACCAGCCCAAGGTCGTCTTCTGCACCACCGAGAACGACATGGCGCACATCCGCGCCGCGCTCGAAGCCGGTGCCGACGAATATGTGATGAAGCCGTTCGACCGAGAAACGCTTCACATCAAGCTGCAGCTCGTCGGCGTCGCCTGAGTTTCGCTGACGTGGAGCGGGCGCTCGCCAGATCGCGGGACCGCTACCAGGGCTCCCGACACAATCGCCGCCGGATCCGGCTGATGATCGTCGACGATTCGATGATCGCCCGGGCGGTGCTGTCGCGCATGGTCGAGGCTGACGAGGCGTTCGAGATCGCCGCCGTCGCCGGCACCGCCGAGGACGCGATCGAGGCGCTCGACAGCGTGCGCGTGGACATCGTGCTGCTCGACCTCGAAATGCCGGGAGCCGGCGGGCTGAAGTCGATCCCGCGGATCATCCGCGCCGCCGCCGGGGCCAAGGTGATGATCGTCTCATCGCTCGCCGAGGAGGGCGCCGAGGAAACCGTGGCGGCGCTCGCGCTCGGAGCGGCCGACACCTTGCCCAAGCCCGGCACGGGCCGCTTCAACGGGCGCTTCTCCGAAGTGCTGCTCGGCAAGCTGAAGGCGCTCGGCTATGCCGAACTGCCCGACGCCGGCGCCGCCAGGCCTGCCGGAAGCGGGCCGCAGCTTCCGCTCCGCGCCATGCCGACCGATCCCATCGGGGCGCTGGCGATCGGCGCTTCGACCGGCGGCATCCATGCGCTCGGCGTATTGTTCCAGGCGCTGCCCAAGCGGATCGGCGTGCCGATCCTCGTCACCCAGCATCTGCCGGTGCCGTTCATGCCCGTGTTCGCCCGCCAGCTCCGCGCAGCGGCGCAGCGCGAGGCGCTGGTCGCCGAGGACGGGATGCCGCTGCTTCCCGACCGAATCCTGCTCGCGCCGGGCGATGCGCATTTGACCGTGGACACGTCCGAGGACGTTCCGCTGGTGCGGCTGTCGCGGACCCGGGTGGCGAGCGGATGCCTGCCTTCGGTGGACCCGATGTTCGGGTCGGTCGGAGCCGCCTACGGCCAGGGCGCGCTCGGCGTGGTGCTCACCGGAATGGGCCGCGACGGCGTCGAGGGCGCATCGCGCCTCGTCGCCTGCGGCGGCTCCATTCTCGCCCAGGACGAGGCGAGCAGCGCCGTCTGGGGCATGCCGCGCGCCGTGCTCGAGGCGGGGCTCGCCTGCGCGATGCTTCCGCCCGACAAGATCGCCCGCCGGATCGCTGCGCGCACGGAGGACCAGGCGTGCAGATAAGCGACAGCTCGAGCCGGATCCTCGCCGGGCTCCTCGAGGCCCGCACCGGTCAACAGCTGACGATGAACCGGCGGTGGCGCATCGAGACGGCGCTTTCCGCGCTGATGCGGGAACGCGGCATCGCGACCTTGGATGAGCTGATCACCATCCTTGTCATGGGGAAGGAGCCGAGCTTGTCGCAACAGGTGGTCGAAGCCTTGCTCAACAACGAGACCTATTTCTTCCGCGACCGGGCGCCGTTCGACCTGCTCGGCCGCTACGCGCTCCCAGAGCTCCACACGCGGCGCCAGAAGAGCAAGCGAATCCGCATCTGGTCCGCCGGCTGCTCGACGGGCCAGGAAGTCTATTCCTTGTCGATGCTGTTCGCCGACGAGCCGGACAAGTGGCAGGGCTGGACGGTCGACATCCTCGGCACCGACGTCTCCACCTCCTGCGTCGACCGCGCCCGCAACGGCGTCTATTCGCAGTTCGAGGTGCAGCGCGGCCTTGGAATCAACCAGATGATCAAGTGGTTCGAGGAGTGCGGCGACGGCTGGCGCGCCGTCGAGCCGCTGCGCAAGCCGGTGCGCTTCCAGGTGCACAATTTGCTCGAGCCGGTGCCGCACCCCGGCGGTTTCGACATCGTGCTGTGCCGCAACGTGCTGCTCTACCTCAGTCAGGACAAGAAGGCGCTGGCGTTCGAGCGGCTGGCGAGCGGCCTCGCCGAGGACGGGTGGCTGATGCTCGGCGCCGGGGAGACGGTGATCGGACAGACCAATAAGCTCGGCGCCGACATCAACGCCCGCGGGCTGTACAGGCTGACCGGCGACGGCAGCCGCATCGAAAAGCGTCAGGGCGACCGCCGGGCCGCTTCCGGGGCTTGACCCGAACGGCCGTCTCATGCGCCATATCGCGCGTGGACCTGGACATCATCGAGCGCCCTTCGCCCAACTTCGACGAGCGGCAGCTGCCGGTCTCGATGATCGTGCTCCACTATACCGGAATGCCGGACGCCGAGGGCGCGCTCGACCGACTGACATCGCCCGATGCGCGGGTGTCCGCCCATTATCTGGTCGACGAGGACGGCACGACCTACCGGCTGGTCGATGAATCGATGCGCGCCTGGCACGCCGGAAAGTCGCGCTGGCGCGGAGTCACCGACGTCAATTCGGCGAGCGTCGGGATCGAGATCGTCAATCCCGGCCACGAGTTCGGTTACCGCGCGTTCCCCGACGAGCAGATCGCGGCGCTGATCCCGCTCCTCGCCGACATCAAGGACCGTCACGGCATCGGCCGCGGCAACATCGTCGGGCATTCGGACGTCGCGCCGTCGCGCAAGGAGGACCCGGGCGAGCTCTTTCCTTGGTGGGAGCTGGCCAAGCGCCGGCTGGCGCTGCCGAGCCCGTCGCGGGACTTGATCGACCCCTTCTGGACCGACGCCGGCTTCCTGCTCGCGCTGGAGCGCTTCGGTTATGACGTGACCGAGCCGCAGAAGGCCGTGATCGCCTTCCAGCGCCGCTTTCGCCCCGACCTCATCGACGGGATCATCGACGGCGAATGCCGCGCGAAGCTGCTCGCGCTGCTGCTGCCGCGTCCGCAGTAGTCGTCATGCTGAACTTGTTTCAGCATCCATGAACACAAGCGTTTGAGATTTGCCTTCAACGACGGCGTTCATGGATCCTGACCTTCGTCAGGATGACGTTTGCGAGGAAAGCCACTATATCCCTCTTGCCAGAGGGCCGGGCGGCCGCGTGCTTCGGCACGAGGAAAGTCCGGGCTCCATGGAACTGCGGTGCCGGGTAACGCCCGGCGGAGGGCCTAGCTCCGGCGAACGCTCTTCAGGGACAGTGCCACAGAAAGCATACCGCCCGGCTTCGGACGGGTAAGGTCGAAATGGTGCGGCAAGAGCGCACCGCGGTCCTGGCGACAGGGCCGGCACGGTAAACCCCACCGGGTGCAAGACCGAATAGGGGCGCCACATGAGCCTGGTTCCGGCTCGGCGCCCGGGTTGGTTGCTTGAGCCGCGACGCAAGTCTCGGCCTAGAGGAATGGCCGCACAGTCACGTCTTTCGGGACGCGATGGACAGAACCCGGCTTACAGGCCCTCTGGCGCTCCTGTTCCCCTGCGAAAGCAGGGGTCCAGTTTTCTTCAACGGGGCTGGGCGCCTGCCTTCGCAGGAGCGCATTGGCGCTATATCGGGACAGGGATGGCCAAGCAGAAGAGATCGGACGACTGGGGATTCCCCCGCTGGCGCTCCTACGGCGACAAGGGTCGGAGCGCGGCGAGGCAGCGGCTATGCGACCGCGAGGGCTGCTCGGAGACCGGCGACCGGCCCGCGCCCAAGGCGCCGAACAGCCGCGAGCGCTGGTATTTCTGCGAGCGGCACGCGGCGGAATACAACAAGAACTGGAATTATTTCGCCGGGCTCAGCCCCGAGGAGGCCGCCCGCCGCGCGGCGGAGGAAGAGAAAGGCGCGTCGGGCTTCCGCCAGTCGGCCCAGTGGAAATGGGCGGGGCCGGGCGACGGTAGCCGCAGCCGCGACGAGATGCACGCCCTCGATGCTCTCGAGCTCGACAGCGACGCCGATTTCAAGGCGGTCAAGGCGGCCCACCGCCGGCTGGTCAAGGAAACCCATCCCGACGCCAACCCCGGCGACGAGGAGGCCGCGCGCCGCTTCAAGCAGGTCCAGGCGGCCTACGACGTCCTGCGCAAGGCGGAGGAGCGCAAGAACGGAAAAGTCGCGAGCTAGGGCGTCTTGGTGCCCTTCGGTTCTGCCGGGCGGGTTCGGCGCTGGCCCTTGCGCCGGTCGCCGCGCCGGCGGTCGGGGTGGCTGATCGGCCGCTCGCTTTTGCGCCGTTCGCCCTTCCGCCGCTCGCCCGATCGGCGGTCGCCGCCGCGGCCGCCCGGCCGGGGGAGGTCCCCGGCGTCGATGACGACGGCGTTGGCGGTCGGGTCGGTATCCCGAAGCCGCGACTTGGCGGCGGCGATCACCAGCGGCAGGTGGGTCCGCACGAACTCGCAGCGGTCGTCGTCGCTCATCGCTCCGGCGGATTCGAAGCCGACATAAGCGCCGATCGCCTCGTGCGACACGCTGATCGCGCGCAACTTGCCGTTGATCCAGATGTCGACCAGCGTGTCGCTCCCGCTCGCCCGGATCGAATCATTTTCCATCGCGCTTTCCCCCCGGAAGAGCGCGGATGCTGACACAGGAACGGGCGCTTTTCCAGCGACTTGGCGATGAATTTACGCGGCCGCCGAATAGCGTTCCGCGGTCTCCCTCACGAGCGCGATCATGTTGGGGACGCCCTGCGTCCGGTTGGCGCTGAGATGCTTGCCCAGCTCGAACGGGGCGAGGGCGGCGGTGACGTCCAGCGCGGCGACCTCGGCCGCGGGCTTGTCCTGAACCGCCGAAAGGATCAGCGCGACGATGCCCTTGGTGATCGCGGCATTGCTGTCGGCGAGGAAATGCAGCCGGCCATCCTGCATGGTCGGATAGACCCACACCGAGGCCGAGCAGCCGCGGACCCTGGTCGCGTCGGTCTTCAGCGCGTCGGGCATCGGCTCGAGCTCGCGGCCGAGATCGATCAGCAGCCGGTAGCGGTCCTCGCCGTCGAGGAGCTCATAATCGTCGAAGATGTCGCTCAAGGGAGGCAGGGCCATGGTGCGCGCCTATCACCGGTGAGCGCCGTTCACTAGCGGTCGCGCAGCTCCTCGATTTCGCGGGCGAGGCTGTTTTCCTTTTCGACCGTGATCCGCTCGAGTACCTTGATCCGCTCCTGCAGCGTCTTCACCTCTTCGCGCAGGCGCTCGGTCTCGGCGGAATCGTCGGAGCAGCCGCGCATCTGGCGCATCGAACGGGCAGGAATCCCCATCTTGTGCCTGACGACGCCGAGGACGAACATCAGGAACACCAGCGCGAGAACGAACTCATAGGCGTTCATTGGGGATTCTCCCCGGACGAAATGCGGGCCTTGTCGCGCAACGCCTCGATCTGCGACGCGGTCTCGGCGCCGCGGTCGGTGACGATCTGCTCGAGCACGCGCAGGCGCGCTTCGATACGCTCGACATGCTGGGCATATTGCGCGCTCTTTTCTGCGGCGAGGCTGGATTGCGCGTCGATCTGCCGTTCCTTGACTCTGAGCCACATCTTGAACGGGGCGATGCCGATCGCCGCCAGGGGAATCAGCACCCAAATCCAGCTTGCCACATTGTTCATGTCAGCGAGCCCCTTCTTCTACGGGTCTATTGTCAATGTCATTGCCCCGCCGCGGCGCTTCAAGCCGCATCGTCCTTCGCCCGCGCAATCCGCGGCGGGCGAAGCGCCTCGATCTGCGCCGCGGTCTCGGCGCCGCGGTCGGTGACGATCTGCTCGAGCACCCGGACGCGCTGCTCGAGCTCGGTCGACCGCGACGCATATTGCGCCGCTTTCTCGGCCGCGTTCATCGCTTCGACCTCGAGCTTCTTCTCGCGCAGCTTGAAGAAGCGGTGCCCGATCCACAGGATCGTGACCACCGGCAGGCCGATGACGATCAGCGCGACCATCACCTCGCCGGGGCCCATCATGCGTGGCCTCCCTTGCCGGGGCCGAGCGCGTCGATCTCGCGGACGAGCCGCGAAGGCTGGTCGGTGACGATGCGCTCGACGGTTTCGAGCCGGTCCTTCACCGAGCCGAGCTCCGCGCGAAGCTGCGCATTCTCGTTGGTGAGGAGCTTGATCCGTTCGGCCGCCTCGCGGTCGGTCTTGGGGTGCACCGGGATGCCCCAGGACGTTTCGAGCGGATAGCCGTTCTTGATCCTGAGCCAGGTGGTGAACACCCAGCCGCCGACGCTCAGCGTGACGATCAACGCAACGATCGGCATCACCTTGAGCACGAAATTGAAGACTTCGGCCGTTTCCGGATCCATCGCGTGAATTCCCCCTTGTCCTAGCGAAGCTGCTCGATCTCGTCGGCGAGCGAACGATTCTCGCTCGTCACATAGCTTTCGATGTCGGCGAGGCGCCGGTCGAGGTCGCGGAAGCGCGAGCGGATGTCACGCGCCGTCCGTGCCGGCGAGGCTCGCACGCCCTGCCAGAACTGGCGGTCCTCGACGTCCTCGAGGTCGAACTGGCGCGGCTTGGTCGGAGTCACCATCGCTGCGATGAAATAGAAGGGCAGGACCGACCCGCCGCTCATGAACACCGTGGCGAGGAAGCACACGCGGACCAGATTGACGTCGAAGCCGGTGTAATCGGCGATTCCCGCGCACACCCCGAGAAACTTGCCGTGGCGCTTGTCGCGATAGAAGCGAGTCCGGCTCGCCGGCTGCTCGGTCATGTAGCGCGGGGATTCAGGCTCGTAAGGCATCAGCGGTCACCGTTGGCGAGAAGCCGCTCGCTGTCGCTCGCGCGGCCGGGCAGGCACTGCTGCCGCCAGTTGGGGTTCTCGGCGGTCATGATCCGCTCGATCGTGCACAGCCGGTCGTCGAGCCGGCGCGCGGCCTCGTGGAGGTCGTCGAGCAGACGCTCGTCCCCCTCGGTGAGGGTCTTCGCCTGCTTCCACTTGGTGACATAGTGAAAGATGATCCACGGCAGCCCGAGGAAGATGATCCCGACGACGAGGGCAACGAAAATCTCTTCTGGCATTCCTTATTTCCCCTTGGCCTTGAGTGCGGCCTTCATGGCTTCCAGTTCCTTGTCGACCGACTCCGCGGCCTTCAGCTCGGCAATCTCTTCCTCGAGGCTCTTCGGGCCGGTCATGCCGAGCGCGTCGGCGCGGCCTTCGGCGAAGTCGGCGCGCCGCTCGAGCACCTCGAAGCGGCTGAAGGCGTCCTCGGTGCGGCTGCCGTTCATGATCTCGCGGGCGCGGGCGCGGGTGACGGCGCTCTCGAAGCGCGTGGCGATTGCATTCTGCCGGGCTCGCGCCTCGCGCAGCTTGCCCTGGAGCTTGGCGATGTCGCCCTCATAACCCTTCAGCGTGTCGTCGATGACCTTGATCTCCTCGCGCAGGCCGTCGCCCATGTCGGCGGCCTTCTGGCGTTCGATCAGCGCCGCCTTGGCGAGGTCCTCGCGCTCCTTGCTGAGCGCCAGCTCGGCCTTCTCGGTCCAGCTTTTCTGCAGCTCGTCGAGCCGCGACAGCGCGCGGCGCATCTCCTTGCCGTCGGCGATGCAGCGCGCCGCCGAGGCGCGGACCTCGACCAACGTCTCCTCCATCTCGAGGATGACCATGCGAATCATCTTCGCCGGATCCTCCGAGCGGTCGAGAAGCTCGGTGATGTTGGCGGCGAAGATGTCACGCGATCGCGAGAAAATTCCCATTCAAGCACTCCGCATTCGAAATCAGGGCCCTAAACTTGCTCTTTCATATACAAGGTTCGTGCCAAGTTCGGGGAAAGCCTGGAATTCAGCAAATCCGCTATTTTTCCGTGGCTTCCGGCCCTGAAAATCCTTGCCAATTGGTGGGATTTGCCACCAACAGTCGGTCGGATTTTTTGAAGAGACGTATGGAACGCGCGGACCAGTTCATCGGCCAGAGCCTTGCCTTCCTCGACGCCGTCGAGCGGGCGAGTCGTGCCGCGGCGCTCAACCGGCCGGTGCTGGTAATCGGCGAGCGCGGCACCGGCAAGGAGCTGATCGCCGAGCGCCTGCACCATCTGTCGCAGCGCTGGGCGGGGCCGCTGATCGTCATGAACTGCGCCGCGCTCCCCGAGAATTTGATCGAGGCCGAGCTGTTCGGCCATGAGGCGGGAAGCTTCACCGGCGCCGCCAAGACTCGCCACGGGCGCTTCGAGGAAGCCGACGGGGGCACGTTGTTCCTCGACGAGCTCGGCACCCTGTCGATGCCGGCGCAGGACCGGCTGCTGCGCGCGGTCGAATATGGCGAGATCACCCGCATCGGCGCGTCCAAGCCGATTTCGGTCGACGTGCGCATCGTCGCGGCGACCAACGAGAGCCTTCCGGCGCAGGTCGACAAGGGCAAGTTCCGCGCCGACCTCCTCGACCGCCTGTCGTTCGAGGTGATTACTCTCCCGCCGCTCCGCGCCCGCGAGGGCGACGTGCCGCTGCTCGCCGAGCATTTCGGCCGGCGCATGTCGGTCGAGCTCGACTGGCCCAACTGGCCCGGCTTCAGCGGACGGGCGATGGGCGACCTCGAGGCCTATCACTGGCCCGGCAACGTCCGCGAGCTGAGGAACGCGGTCGAGCGCGCGGTCTATCGCCACGAGGACCCGGAGCGGCCGGTTGACGAGATCATCTTCGACCCCTTCCACTCGCCGTGGGCGCCGCGGAGCACGATGACCGTCGCGCCGCGCCAGGTCGAAGCCGCGGAGGACGAGGAGGCTGCGCCGGCGCCGCTGCACCTGGTGCCGCCCGCTCCGTCCGGCGCTCCGCCGGCCGCGGTGAACGACTTTCGCGCCGCCGTTTCGGCGTACGAGCGCTCGCTGCTCGAGGATGCGCTCGCCCGCAACCGCTTCAACCAGCGTGCCACCGCGGCGGCGCTCGGCCTCAGCTACGACCAGCTGCGCCACGCGCTCAAGCGGCACAAGCTCCAGGACAGCGCCGCTTAAGCGGCAGCGCTGCTATCCGTCCATTCGTCGAAACGGGCGTGAAACGGCGCCCGAAGAGGCGTATGAGGGGCGGGCTTGTGGAAGGAGGCTTGTGATGAAGAGCCTTACGCTTGCCGCGGGTGTCGCTTTGGTTGCGATCCCGCTCTCGACCGCCGATGCGGCGGTCTATTCCCTCGGCGGACCGATGTCCCGCCTGTGCTACGAATCGGCGCTTTCGAGAGACGCCCGGCCGGTCGCGATGGAAAATTGCGACCGCTCGATCCGCGAGGAGTCGCTGACCGTTCCCGACCGCGCGGCGACCTATGTGAACCGCGGGATCCTGCACATGGTCCGCGGCCACGGGGTCGATGCCGACGCCGACTTCGACGCCGCGCTGAAGCTCGACGGGGATCTGCCGGACGCCTGGCTCAACAAGGGGTTCCTGCGGATCCGCCAGGGCAAGGGCCGCGAGGCGCTCCCGCTGATCGAGGAAGGCATCAAGCGCGGGCCGCAGCGCCAGGCGCTCGCCTTGTTCGCCCGCGGAGTCGCCAACGAGCAGATGGGCAACTACCGGGCGGCTTACAACGACCTCCGCCAGGCGCGCGAGCTCGAGCCGTCCTGGTCGATGCCGTCGGAATATCTCGCCCGCTACCGCGTCGGCCGCTGACCGAGCGACGCCCGGAGTTGCTCCGGGCGCCCGCTCCTAGCGGAAGTTGGTCATCGCGAGCAGCATCGGGATCGACAGCAGGACGTTGAGGCGCGAGGCCATGCCCGCGGTGCTCGCCGCGCGCGCCTTCGTGGCGTCATCCGCCTCGACCAGCCCGAGCACCTTCTTCTGGTTGGGCCAGATGATCGCCCAGACGTTGAAGGCCATGATCAGCGCCAGCCACATGCCGATCCC
>DASUXP010000122.1:0-14237 GCA_036377835.1 Sphingomicrobium sp.
CTCAACATCGCCGGCATCGCCACGCCGTGGATCGCGGGCGATTGGGCGTTCGTCGTCACCGACGAGGCCAAGCTGATCTGCATCTATCGCCAGAACGGCCATATCCGCTGGATCACCCAGCTTCCGCAGTTCGAGCATGCCAAGTCGAAGAAGGGGCAGATCGACTATTCCGGCCCGGTCCTCGCCGGCGGCCGGCTGATCGTCGTCGGCTCCAACGGCGCGCTGATCAACATCGATCCCGCGACGGGGTCCTTCCAGAGCCAGACCCAGCTCAACGCCGGGATCACCATGCCCCCGGTGGTCGCCAACTCGACGCTCTACATCTACGACGACAAGGGCCAGCTGACCGCGTTTCGGTAACCACCCTCTCCCCTTGAGGGAGAGGGTAGACTCGCGCGTGAGCGCGAGCGGGGTGAGGGGTGTGCCGCAGTGCGCATTCCCACACCCCTCACCCTTCCGCCGCTTCGCGGCTCCCTCCCTCTCCCGCAAGGGGAGAGGGGCTGCTATCGCCACGCCATGTCCCTCCCTACTGTCGCCATCGTCGGCCGCCCCAACGTCGGCAAATCGACGCTGTTCAACCGGCTCGTCGGCAAGCGCCTGGCGCTGGTCGACGACCGTCCGGGCGTGACCCGCGACCGCCGCGAAGGCGAAGCGAAGCTAGTCGGCCTGAGCTTCCGGCTGATCGACACCGCCGGGTTCGAGGACGAGGACCCACAGACGCTTCCGGGCCGGATGCGCGCCCAGACCGAAGCCGCGGTGCGCGACGCCGACGCCGCGCTGTTCCTGGTCGATGCCCGGGAAGGCTTGACGCCGCTGGACGAGGAAATCGGCCGTTGGCTGCGCTCGGAGAGCACGCCGGTGATCGTCGTCGCCAACAAGGTCGAGGGCCGCTCCGCCGAAGCCGGCGCACTCGAGGCATACAAGCTCGGGCTGGGCGAGCCCGTTGCCATCAGCGCCGAGCACGGCGAAGGCGTCGCCGACCTGTTCGACGCGCTCCGCCCCCATGTCGAGCATGAGCATCTCGACGTCGAAACGGACGACGAAGGCGGCGGGCCGCTCAAGCTCGCCATCGTCGGCCGCCCCAACGCGGGCAAGTCGACGCTGGTCAACACGATGCTCGGCGAGGAGCGGATGATCACCGGGCCCGAAGCGGGGATCACGCGCGATTCGATCAGCCTCGACTGGGAATGGCAGGGCCGTCGCGTGCGCCTGGTCGACACTGCGGGCCTGCGCAAGCGCGCCAAGGTCGAGGACAAGCTCGAGCGCCTCTCCGCTGCCGACACCAAGCGCGCCATCGACTTTTCCGAGGTCGTCGTCCTGCTGCTCGACGCCACGCGGGGTCTCGAGGCGCAGGATCTGCGCATCGCCAGCCAGGTGATCGAGGAGGGGCGGGCGCTGATCGTCGCGCTCAACAAGTGGGACGTCGCCGAGAATGCGTCGTCGCTATTCAACGGCGTGAAGGCGGCGCTCGGTGAAGGGCTGGCGCAGTTGCGTGACGTGCCCCTGCTCACCGTTTCGGCGAAGACAGGCAAGGGAATCGACACCATCCTCGGGGTCGCGTTCGAGCTGCGCGAGGCGTGGGGCCGGCGAATCCCGACGGGCGAGCTCAACCGCTGGTTCGAGGCGGCGACCGAAGCCAACCCTCCGCCAGCGCCGAAGGGCAAGCGCATCAAGCTGCGCTATGTGACCCAGGTGAAGTCACGGCCGCCGAGCTTCGTCGTGTTCGGCAACCGCACCGACGAGCTGCCCGAGAGTTATCGGCGCTACCTGGTCAATGCCCTGCGGCGCGACCTCAAGCTCGGCGCCGTGCCGCTGCGCCTGGAGTTCCGCGGACGCGGCAATCCCTTCGACCGCCAAAGGGACAAGGGGCGCTAAGCCAAATTTTACCCTTTTGCGGTTAGCACGGGCGCGAGTGGGACCATGCCCGAGGTGATCGGGCGAGGGGTGAGGACATTGAGCGACGACCAGCCCGACATTGTCGATTGGGCGCTATTCGAGAAGAACCGCGCGGAGCTGGGACCCGGATTCATCCGGATCATCAGCTATTTCCGCGAGGACGGCTCAAAGTCGGTCGCCCAGATCGAGCAGGCGATGCACGAGCAGAATACGCCCGCGCTCGTCATCCCCGCGCACACCATCAAGGGCGAGGCGCGCCAGCTCGGCGCCGAGCCGCTGGCAACGGTCGCCGAGCTGATCGAATCGACCGCGCGGCTGTGCGTCGAGACCCACCGCTTCCCCGACGAGCTGGTCGAGCGCGTGGTCGAGCTGAGGCGGCTGTTCAGCAAGACGATCGAGCTGTTCGACAAGGCGACCAACCCGCTGGTGTCGCGCTCGCCGGCCGGTCCGGCGGGCTTCGGCCGCAAGGCCGGCAACCAGGGCTTCGGCCGGATCTAGCCTTCCAGTTCCTCCCGCTGCGCTGGCAGGGAGGAAGAGTCACTCCTCCGCGCCCTCGCTCTGCAGCTGGATGTAATTCTGCAGCCCCATGCGCTGGATCATCTCGAACTGGGTCTCGATGAAGTCGATGTGCTTCTCCTCGTCGGAAAGGATTTCGCGGGCGAGGTCGCGGGTCACGTAATCCTGGACCTTCTCGGCATGGGCGATCAGCTGGCGATAGAGCTTGGCGCCCTGGTGCTCGGCCTCGAGGTCGGCCTTCAAAATCTCCTCGACGTTCTCACCGATCCGCAGCCGTCCGAGCGCTTGGAAATTGGGCAGGCCGTCGAGGAACAGGATGCGTTCGGCGAGGCGGTCGGCGTGTTTCATCTCGTCGATCGATTCGCCGCGCTCATATTCGGCGAGCTTGTCGACCCCCCAATTGTCGAGCATCCGGTAGTGCAGCCAATATTGGTTGATCGCGGTCAGCTCTTCCTTGAGCGCCTCGTTGAGCAGTTCGATGACCTTGGGATCGCCCTTCATGCCGGTCTCCGTCGCGTAAGGACCACGGCCTTACTCTCGGCGATGCGTTGGGGGAAGCGAAAATTCTGGCGGAAAACTGCCGAAAATATGCGAGTGAAAGTCAGTCGCAATCAGGCGGCGACGCGAAGCTTTGGCCGCTTCGGACGTTCCTCGTCGATGATCTCCTGGGCATAGTCCAGGCAGCAGCAGCACTGCGGCTCGCAGCCGAGGCTGGCGTAGGCGTCTTCCGGAGTGCGGGCGCCGCCGCGGGCCGCTTCGCGCACCTCGGTCTCGGTCAGGCGATTGCAGACGCAGAGGATCATGGGCGGCTTTGTACCGCTAATGCGAACTATTCGCAAGTAAGGGATTCTGCGGATCAGAACTCCGGCGTCAGCTCGCTGCCCATCAGCCTCGGGAAGAAGCCCTCATGGGCGGCGCGGAGGTCGGCGAGGCTCACCTCGTCGACCTTGCCCCAGAAGGTCTCGCCATCGAAGACAATCGAGCCCCCGCCGGTCCGGCCCAGCGGATGGACGTACATCCCGCGCTTCTCGAGGATTCGGCGCAGCTTCCGCGGGTTCCACGTGGTGACGACATAGCGCCCCTGCGTTTCCGAGAACCATTCGCGGGCGATGTCGTAGGTGTTCGTTACCCGGCAACCGATGTTCCCGGCGAGCGCCATTTCGGCGAGAGCAATGGCAAGGCCTCCGTCCGAGACGTCGTGGACCGCGGTGAGCAGGCCCTCCGCGATCATCTCGC
The DNA here is from genome assembly GCA_036377835.1 of Sphingomicrobium sp. Classification (GTDB taxonomy): domain Bacteria; phylum Pseudomonadota; class Alphaproteobacteria; order Sphingomonadales; family Sphingomonadaceae; genus Sphingomicrobium. The sequence continues at coordinate 3,649 of DASUXP010000122.1, forward strand.
GGACGAACTCGCCATTGCGCCTTTCCTTCGCCAGCTTGGTGCGCGGCGGCTGGCCGTCGGCGCGGCCGTGCACCTCGCGAAGCCAGAGCGACTGGCCCATCTCGCCGTCATTCTCACCGATGACGAAGATCGCTTCGCCCTCGGACTTGAAGGCGATGTTCGGGCTCTGGTCCCATTCGTCGATCAGCCCGACCCCGCCGATCGCCGGCGTCGGGAGGATGGCGAGGCTGGTGCCATCCTCATTCTTGGTCTCATTGTAGAGCGAGACGTTGCCGCTCACGACCGGGAAGTCGAGCGCTCGGCACGCCTCGGCCATGCCCTCGATGCAGCCGACGAACTGGGCCATGATCTCCGGCCGCTGCGGGTTGCCGAAGTTGAGGCAGTTGGTGACGGCGAGCGGCCTGGCGCCGACCGCGGACAGGTTGCGATACGCCTCGGCCACCGCCTGCTTGCCGCCTTCCACGGGGTCCGCATAGCAATAGCGCGGGGTGCAATCGGTGGTGATTGCCAGTGCCTTCCTGGAGCCATGTACCCGCACGACGGCCGCGTCGCCGCCGGGCCGCTGCACGGTGTCCGCCCCGACCGACTGGTCATATTGCTGCCAGACCCAGCGTCGCGACGCGAGGTTGGGCGAACCGATGAGCTTGAGCAGATCGGCGACGACGTTCCATTCGTCGAAGCCGCCCACGTCCTCCTCTTCGGCGATGGGCCGCACCTGCGCCCAAGCGGCATATTGCTCGCCGCTTGCGTACGGCCGCTCGTAGCAGGGCGCCTCGTCGGCCAGCGGGCCGAGAGGGATGTCGCACACCACCTCGCCGTTGAACTCGAGGACCATTCGCCCGGTGTCGGTGACCTCGCCGATCACGGCGAAGTCCAGCTCCCACTTTCTGAAGATCGCCTCGGCCTCGCCCTCGCGGCCCGGCTTCAGCACCATCAGCATCCGCTCCTGGCTTTCGGAGAGCATCATCTCGTAGGGCGTCATGCCTTCCTCGCGGCACGGCACCTGGTTCATGTCGAGCCGGATCCCGACGCCGCCCTTGCTCGCCATCTCGACCGACGAGGAGGTGAGCCCCGCGGCGCCCATGTCCTGGATGGCGACGATCGCGTCCGAAGCCATCAGCTCGAGGCAGGCCTCGATCAGCAATTTCTCCGTGAACGGGTCGCCGACCTGCACCGTCGGGCGCTTCTCTTCGCTGTCCTCGGAGAAATCGGCACTGGCCATGGTCGCGCCGTGGATTCCGTCGCGGCCAGTCTTCGAGCCGACATAGACGACCGGGTTCCCGATGCCCGCGGCGGCCGAATAGAAGATCTTGTCCGCTTTCGCGACGCCGACGGTCATCGCGTTGACCAGGATGTTGCCGTCATAGGCAGGGTCGAAATTGACTTCGCCGCCGACCGTGGGGACTCCGACGCAATTGCCGTACCCGCCGATCCCGGCGACCACGCCGGCGACCAGGTGCCGCGTCTTCGGATGGTCGGGCGAACCGAAGCGCAGCGCGTTCATGTTGGCGACCGGGCGCGCCCCCATGGTGAAGACGTCGCGAAGGATGCCGCCGACGCCCGTCGCCGCGCCCTGGTAGGGCTCGATGTAGCTCGGGTGGTTGTGGCTCTCCATCTTGAAGATGGCCGCGTCACCGTCGCCGATGTCGATCACCCCGGCGTTCTCGCCCGGCCCCTGGATCACCCAGGGCGCCTCGGTCGGCAGCTTCTTCAGGTGCACGCGCGAGCTTTTGTAGCTGCAATGCTCCGACCACATGACGGAGAAGATGCCCAGCTCGACCAGGTTCGGCTCGCGCCCGAGCGCCTTCAGGATGCGGGCATATTCGTCGTCGCTGAGCCCATGCTCGGCGACCATCTCGGGAGTGATGCGGGAAGCTTCGAGGACGTCCATGCGCGGCGCCTTAGCGTTGTCGGCGAACGGCGGCTAGTTCGCGACCAGCAGGCTTGGAGCGACTCACGCAACGGCAGTAAAGCGGCGCTCGCCGGGGGGTTCTCTCGCAAGGAACACGGCCATGGTGAAACCAATTCCTGATGGATATCGCAGCGTGAACGTCATCCTCACCGTGGATGACGCGGCGAACGCGATCGATTTCTACAAGCGGGCGTTCGGTGCGGAGGAGATTTCGCGGCTGCCGATGGGCGACAAAATCGGCCATGCCGAGCTGCAGATCGGCGACACGCGAATCATGCTCAACGATGAGTTTCCGGACTTCGACAATCTCAGCCCCAAGTCGCGCGGCGGGACGACCGTCGGGCTGGTCATCTATACCGACGACGTCGACAGCGCGTTCAAGAAGGCGATCGCCGCCGGCGGCACGGAGAAGATGCCGGTGGCCGATCAGTTCTGGGGCGACCGGATGGGCACATTGACCGACCCGTTCGGCCACAAGTGGAGCATCGCCACGCATGTCGAGGATGTCCCGCCCGAGCAGTTCGAGGAGCGGATGAAGGCGTCGCAGCCGCAACAGCAGCAGCCGGAGACGGTTTGATCGTTCCTCCCCATCGCGGAGACGATCGGGAGGGGAACATGCGCAGCATGGTGGAGGGGTAACTGGCTCGGCGCCTCCTACCCCTCCACCATCGAATCTTCGTTCGATGGTTCCCCTCCCCACGAGCTGCGCTCGCAGGGAGGAACCTTAGATGTCGTGGCGCAGGAACTTCTCGCCTGAAAAGATGAAGACCTGCGGGCGCCCGTCGATGAAATGGGCGAAGGACGCGCGCTCCGGCGACCAGGCCTCGGGTCCGACGCGCCACAGGTTATCGCCAATCGGCGTCATCGGAGTCTCGGTGCCGATCGACAGCTTGCCGCCGCGCTCGACGACCATCGCCGCGCCGATCCACGGGCTGTCGTTGATGTAGCGGCCGGCGAGTTGCGCGAGCTTCGGGTCGGAGGCGGGAAGCGGCCGGTTGGTACCCTGGCGGGCGAAGCTCTGCGGACCCCAGCTGATGCCGGTGATGTAGCCACCGGTGCGCTCGAACTTGACCGTGAACTGCCGGAACTGCGGGTGGGTGGTGCGGAACAAGTCGCCACCCCACGGCTGCAGCGCGGCGCTTTGCCCATCCGCCGAGCGCAGCGTCAGCGGCCCGCCGGTGAGCACCTCGATGGTGCCGCCGGGACCCGAGTAACGGCCGGCGTAGGCGGCGGGACCGGGAAGCGCGACGTCGAGCGAAGGCGGAGCCGGCAGCGGCCGTCCCGCGAAGGCGTCCGTCAGCGCATCCACTGCGAACCGCGTCAGCAGGCGGGGCCGGTATTCGGCGAAGGCGCTGATGGTCGAGCTGGCGAAGGCCCCGATTCCGCTCGTCACGTCGAGGTGGAAGGACGAGGAGAAGCTCACCATCCCGCCGGTGTGGTGGAGGTAGGTGCGCCCCGCGTTGCCCACCTGCATGAGGCCGTTGCCGTAGGACATTCCGGGCGTGTCGCTCGCGACGAAATGGCTGGTGAAGGCGCGGCCCTGCTCGGGGCCGAGGCCGAGCCCGCCGCGCCCCTGAGCCGCATTGGCCAGCGAGCGCAGGAAGCGGTTCATGTCGTCGGCGGTCGAGGCGACGCTGCCCGCCCCGAACGTCACGTCGACCCAGGCGGCGGGGCCGAGCGGCGCTCCGCGAGCGAACGGGATGGTCCCGTCGAGCGCTTCATAACCCTGGGCGTAGAGGCCGCGGTCCGCGCCGACGATCGCGCCCCGGCTCCGGCTCATGCCCAGCGGCGCGAACAGGCGTTCGGCGAGGAGCCGGGCGAGCGGCTTGCCCCCGACATGCTCGGCGAGCTTGCCGAGGATCTCATAGGCGGTGTTCGAATAATGCCAGTGCTCGCCGGGCGCATAAGCCGTCCACAACCCGCCTTCGGGAAAGGCAGGCGCATCGGAGGGCAGGCCGGCGACATGGTCGAGCAGGTGCTGGACGGCGATGCCGTTGCCGGCCGGCAGCGGGATGGCGGGGAGCAGGCCGCTGATCCTGTCCGAGAGGTTGAGGCGGCCTTCCCCTGCCAGCTGGTGCAGCACCGCCGACGTCATCGCCTTGCTGATCGACCCGACCTGGAACAGCGTCGCCGGGGTGATCGGGGTGCGCGCGTCGGCATTGGCGTAGCCGAAGTTCATGACCGTCCGGAAGCCGTCGGGCGAGGTCAGGCCCAGCGTCAGCCCGGGAAGGCCGAACCGCTTGCGGTGCGCCTCGGCATAAGCGCCGATCGCCGTGAGGGCGGGCGCCAGCGCCTGCGAGCCCTGCGCCAGCAGCGGCGGGGTCACGGCGAGGCTGAGCGCGCCGGCCGTGAAGCCGCGCCTGCTGATGTTCATCGAAAAAGGCTCCTTCGCGGCTCGGCTGATCCGGAGCCGAGCCGGCGAAGTCAAGGCGGCGCTCAGGCCTTGCAGCTCTGAGAGCCGTGTTCCGGGCGCTCGAGCGTGATCGAGCCGGACGATGACGATCCGGTCAGCGTGAAGCCGCTTCCGCTCATCGGCTTGCCCGGCTCGGGCGCCACGACCTGGGTGACCGGCGAGTCCTCGCCCATGCGGATGTTGGCGGTCTTGTTGTCCGACAGCCAGTCCACCTGGATTACGCTATTGTCGCCGCAGCGATAGGTCTTGGTCGCGACGATCGACGGTGGCAGCGCGAGGTTCGATTCCGCTGCGATGTTCAAATCGTCGGTCTGCGGACCGGCGACGACATTGTGATCACTGTTGTTGCAGCCGGCGAGCGCCGTGGCCGCAGCAAGGCTGAGCAGGAGCATGGGGGTGCGAGTCATGCCCAAGCCCTTGCTCTGCAGGTGAAGCAGCCGTCAAGGTGCGCGCTTGCATTGTATCGAACCGGGCCATAGCTTCATCGACGCGATGCCTTACCAGGCCGGCAGCAGCGCACAGCGCATCCGGATCGGGCTGACGGGGCTTGCGTTCGCCTTCCTCCTCGTCCTTCTCGGATCGATCATCAGCCGCTCCAGCCACAGCGATTCCGCGGTCAACGCTGCGCAGCAGGCGGCGACCAACGAGCCCAGCGAACCGCTCGCCGAACTGGGGGTCGCTCCCGGCGCATCCGACACCACCAACAACAGCAGCAGCGCGAAGAAATGACCCGCGCGCGGCGGCGCGCATTCGTGCTCGCCCTGCTCGTGCTGCTCGCCGCGGTCACAGCCTGGCTGGTCGTCGGCCGCGAACCGGCGCCGCCACCACCGCGCCCGGCGGGCGAGCGTCCGCCATTGCTGCTGCTCACCAGCCTGCCGTTGCTGTTCGGCGAGGATTTCTCGGTTGAGAGCAGCGGCTCGCCCGCGCTGAAAGCGCTGGAGACGCGCTATCGAATCATTCCGATCAGCGTCACCGATGCGGCGGAGCTCAATAAGGGCCGGCTGCTGCTGATGGCGCAACCGCCCGCTCAGCGCCCCGAAGACCTGGTCGCTCTCGATAAATGGGTGCGGCGCGGCGGCCGGGTGCTGCTGCTCGCCGATCCCGCGCTCGACTGGCCGAGCAAGCGGCCGCTCGGCGATCCGCTGCGCCCGCCGCAGATGTTCACCGACACCGGATTGCTCGCGCATTGGGGGTTGCTGCTCGATGCACCGGACGAGCGTGGGCCGGCCGAGCGCAGCGCCGGCGGTTATCCCGTGGCGACGCTTTCGCCGGGCGTGCTTGGCGGGCGGTGCGACATCGGGCGTGACGGGTTCGTCGCCCGCTGCCGCATCGGTAATGGGCGGGCGACGATCATCGCCGATGCGGACTTCCTCGACGTGCCGCAGCTCGGGGCGGCCGCGCGGCACAACCTCGACGCGCTGCTCTTTGAGCTTGGCAGGATCGAGGGGCCATGATTCTCATGCGATTCGTCAAACCACACACTTATCCACAGGGCGGTGCTGCAGAACGCCAGGAGAACGATCCCATTAGATGCCCGCCAAAAGCCGCAGAAATCCGCCTTTTCCCAGCTTTACCCATGAAATCCCATAAAATCCCATTGTATCCCGCAGAGCGTTGAGTTACCAACAAGGGCTGTAGCGCGGGGGCAAACCCTAAGATTCGAAGCTGACGTGGAGCGCGCGTGACGACGTGCGTCCGCGAACGGCGGCTCGCGCGCGAACGGGGAGTGGACGTGGCGCTAGAGCATCTGTTTCAGGGCAGCGCACTGAACGCGGTCGATGCGAAGGGCCGCGTCTCCATCCCGTCTTTCCTGCGCAGCGTGGTCGAGCGCCGCGGCGATGCCCGCACCATCGTCCTCGCCAAGCACGAAGCCTTCCCCTGCCTCAGCGCCTACGACCCCGCCTACGCGGCGCTTAAGCACGCCAAGCTCGAGCGGCTGCTCGAGAAGGAAGAGACCAATCCCGAGGCGCAGCTCGATTATCAGCAACGCAACCTGATGGCGTTCGCCGCGACCGAGGAAGTGCCCTACGACAGCTCGGGCCGGATCCTCATGCCGCCGATGATGCGCCGCAAGGGCGAGATCGGCGAGCTCGCTCTGTTCCTCGGCACCGGCGAGACCTTCCAGATCTGGAACCCTGAGCTGCTGCTCAAGGACCCGCGCATCCCCGAGGACCTCAAGGACATCGCCCGCTTTCGCCTCGAAGAGAGAGGCGCTTCGCTATGACCAGCACCGGCGCCAACACGGCCCCACATGTGCCGGTGCTGGTCAACGAGGTGATCGCCGCGCTCGCGATTCGCGACGGCGACACAATACTCGACGGGACCTTCGGAGCAGGCGGCTACACGCGCGCCATGCTCGGGGCGGGGGCGGGACGGGTGATCGGCTTCGATCGCGACCCCGACGCGATTGCCGAAGGCGAATCGCTCGTCCCGGACCCGCGCCTCACGCTCGTCAACGAACGCTTCAGCCTGATGGACCGAGTGTTGGCTGAACGCGGCATCGGGCAGGTCGACGCCATTGCCCTCGATATCGGTGTCAGCTCGATGCAACTCGATCGGGCGGACCGCGGCTTCTCCTTCTCGGCCGACGGTCCGCTCGACATGCGCATGAGCCGCTCGGGGCTCACCGCCGCCGAATTCCTGAACGAGGCCGACGAGGCCGAGATCGCGCGAATCCTCAAGGATTATGGCGAGGAGCCGCGCGCCCGCGCGATCGCTCGCGCCATCGTTGCCGCGCGGCCGGTGGAGCGCACCGCCGAGCTGGCGGCGATCGTCCGCCGCGCTGCCGGCTTCCGCCCCGGCCAGAAGAGCGACCCCGCGACCCGCACCTTCCAGGCGATCCGGATTCACCTGAACGCCGAGCTCGACGAGCTTGAACAGGGCCTCGCCGCCGCCGAGCGCGCGCTGAAGCCCGGCGGCCGCCTCGCAGTCGTCACCTTTCACAGCCTCGAGGACCGCATCGTGAAGCGTTTCTTCCGCGAACGCAGCGGAGGAACGCCGGCCGGTTCGCGCCACCGCCCCGCGCTCGTCGACCCGAAGGAACCGACCTTCGAGCGGGTCGCCAAGCCGGTTTCCCCGGCGGAGCGCGAGCTGGCCGCGAACCCGCGCTCGCGCTCGGCGCGCCTGAGGAGCGCGGTCCGCACCTCCGCACCCGCCTGGAAAGGGACCCTGCAATGAGTGGCCGGAGCTTCCGTTCGGTCTTCATGGTCGCAAGCTGCGCCACGGCGGCGCTCGGCTGCTACCTTGTGTCGCTGCGAGTCGCGTCGGAGCGTGCCGCGCTCGAAGGCGTCGAAACGCAAATCGTCGTGGCCCAGCGCGACATCCGCGTGCTGCAGACCGAGATCGGCACCCGCGGCCGTCTCGCCCAGCTCGAGCGGTGGAACGCCGGCGCTTTCGCTTTGTCTGCCCCATCGGCCGACCAGTTCCTCAACGGCAGCTTCGAGCTCGCCCGGATGATCCAGCCGCAGCACAAGGTCGACTTCCAGGCGCCGGTGGTGCTCGCCTCGGCGCCCACGCCTGAGCGGAAGCCGGCGATCGGCGACGCGGCAACCGACGAGACCGGCTCGGCGCCGGTTTCCGATCCCCCATTGCTCCATCAAGCAAGCCTCAAGACCGAGACGCGCGAGGTCCCGGCACGGCCGCCTGCAACTTCAGCCCCCGCAGGCGGCAGGACGTCCACGGATAAGCCGGCGGCGGCGGCCAAGCCGGCAGACAAGCCTTCCGTGGGCAGACCGGGCCTCGCGGCCGCCAAGCCGAAGAAATCCGTGGATAAGCCCGTCGGCGGAGCGGCAGGGACGGTGACAAGGCCGGTTCGGATTGCGAAGACCGACCCGTTGGCGCCGCTCCCCGGCGCGCCCTCCCACACGTCCAGGGACCACGTCTCCGATCGATGAACGCACCGTCGCCCGCTCTCGTCGCATCCCGGCCCGAGCGGCTCCGACTGGTCGGCCAGCGCCGGCAGATCCTCGCCGTCATGCACCAGCGGCTGATGTTCGGGATGCTGGTCTTCGCCGGCGTCGTCGCGCTGATCGCGCTGCGCATCGTGTGGCTGGCTGCGTTCGGCGACCATGCCGGCCGCAAGGAGGGACTCACCTCGCTGGTGCCGGAGCGCGGCGACATCGTCGACCGCGACGGCGAGCCGCTCGCGCGGACCATCGACGCCTGGACCATCGCCATCCATCCGACCAAGGTGATCGGCGACAAGCTGGCGCTGGCTCGCCAGCTCGCGCAGCTGATGCCGGAGCACAGCGAAGAGCAATATTTCGCGCTGCTCCGCTCGGGCAAGCCGTTCTTCTATTTGCGGCGCCGGGCCTCGCCGGCTCTCGTCGAGGCGGTGAACGCGCTCGGCGAACCCGGCCTTGCCATTCAGCGCGAGCCCGACCGGCTCTACCCCCAGACCAGCCTCGCCGCCCACGTGCTCGGCTATACCGACATCGACGGTCACGGCGTCGCCGGGATGGAGCGGGCGTTCGACGATCGCCTGTCGGATCCGGCGACGCGCGGCGAGCCGCTCGTCCTGTCCATCTCCAGCACGGTGCAGCAGGCGCTCGAGCACGAGCTCATGGACGCGATGAGCAAATTCTCGGCAATCGGTGCCGCCGGAGTGATCATGGACGTCCACACGGGCGAGGTCCTGGCGATGACCTCGCTTCCGGAAGTCAACCCGAACGCCCCGGGCTCGGCCACGCCCGACGCGCGCTTCAACCGCGCCACCCAGGGCGTTTACGAGCTCGGTTCCACCTTCAAGCCGTTCACGGTCGCGATGGCGATGGACAGCGGGCTGATCCAGTCGTTCGGCAAGCAGTACAATTGCCCCGACACGCTTCCGGCCTACGGCCACATCGTCCACGACACCCATCCCTTCGGACGCGTCTGCACCGTCGCCGAAATCATGAAGGAAAGCTCCAATATCGGCACGGCCCAGATCGCCGACCAGCTGGGGGAGGAGCGACAGAGGGCGTGGCTCGGCAAGATGGGCTTTCTCGGCCCAGTGCCGATCGAGCTCAAGGAGCGGGGGAGGGCGCTGACGCCGGGGAGCCGCTGGGGTCCGTTCGAGACCATGACGGTCGGCTTCGGCCAGGGCATCGCCGTCGCTCCGCTGCAGCTCGCGATGGGCTATGCGACCCTCTACAACGGCGGCGTCTATCACCCGCCGACCCTCCTCAAGATCGGTCCGGGTCATCCGTTGCCGCCGGGCAAGCGGGTCTTCAGCGAGGAGACGAGCTATCGCATGCGCGCGCTCCTGCGGCTCGTCGTGATGAAGGGCACCGGCAGGAAAGCCGACGCGCCCGGCTATCGCGTGGGCGGCAAGACCGGGACCGCGCAGAAGCTGATCAACGGCCGCTACAGCCAGACGATCAACATCACCAGCTTCGCGGGTGTGTTCCCGATGGACGACCCGCGCTATGTGATCGTGGTCATGCTCGACGAGCCCAAGGCGACCCCCGAGACCTACGGCTTCACCACCGCCGGCTGGAACGTCGCGCCGGTGGTCAGCCGCACCATCAGCCGGATCGCGCCGATGCTCGGCGTCAGGCCCGACAGGAACCGCGAGCCGGACATGTCCGGCGTGCTTCCATTCGTCCACGAATCGCACGGGGAATAAGCCGCAAGTGAAACTGCGCGATCTCGCGGCCAGCGACAGCGATTCCGAAGTGACCGGCTTTGCCATCGACCATCGCAAGGTGGCCCCCGGCAGCGTGTTCGGCGCGTTCAAGGGCAGCGTCTTCAACGGCGAGGATTTCGTCGGCCAGGCGGTGAGCCGCGGCGCCGTCGCCGTCGTCGCCCGGCCCGAGGCGAAGGTCAGCCAGGTCCCGCACCTTTCCGACCCACAGCCGCGCCGCCTGTTCGCCGAGCTCGCCGGCAAGTTCTTCGCCCCTTATCCGGAAACCATCGTCGCGGTGACCGGCACCAACGGCAAGACCTCGACGGTCGAGATGACCCGGCAGATATGGCGCATGACCGGGCATCGCTCGGCGTCGATCGGGACGCTCGGGGTAACCACCTCCGATGACCAGGTGAAGACCGGCCTCACCACGCCCGACATCGTCACCTTCCTGTCGAACATGGCGGGCCTCGACCGTATGGGCATGAGCCACGTCGCCTATGAAGCGTCGAGCCACGGCCTCGACCAGCATCGCGCGGAGGGCGTTCCGCTTGCCGCCGCGGCCTTCACCAACTTTAGCCGCGACCATCTCGATTATCACGAGACGATGGACGCCTATTTCGAAGCCAAGATGCGGCTGTTCGAGGAGCTGCTGCCGC
>DASUXP010000123.1:0-2629 GCA_036377835.1 Sphingomicrobium sp.
GTCGCCACGCAGCGATCTTCGCATGATCCCCCGACCGCAGCACTTCGGGGATCGTGCGCCCTTCCCATGTCACTGGTCGGGTATAGTGCGGATATTCGAGAAGCCCCGTTTCGAAGCTCTCCTCCTCTCCGCTGGAGGCCGCGCCCATTACCCCGGGAAGCAACCTCACGCAAGCGTCGAGGATCACCATCGCGCCGAGCTCGCCGCCGGAGAGGACATAGTCGCCGACCGAGACCGGTTCGAGGGGGCGCGCGTGGAAGATTCTCTCGTCGAATCCCTCGAACCGGCCCGAGAGCAGGATCACCCCCTCGCCCGCCGCCAGCTCCCTCACCCGAGCCTGCGTCAGCGGCGCCCCGCGCGGGGTCAGCGCCAGCATCGGGCGACCGTCGGCCACGCTGTCGATCGCCGCGGCGAGGACGTCGGCACGGAGCACCATGCCCGCGCCACCGCCCGCCGGCGTATCGTCGACGCTGCGATGCCTGTCGGTGGCGAAGTCGCGGATGTTGCGCGTCTCCAGCGACCAGATGCCCTCCTCAAGGGCCCGCCCGGCGAGGCTGACGCCGAGCGGGCCGGGGAACATCTCCGGGTAAAGCGTCAGCACCGACGCGCGAAAGGTCATCCCCTCCGCCTCTTGCGCAGCGCCAGCGACGCTCCGACCAGCCCGCCGACCAGCGCCAGCAAGGCGAAGCCGCCGCCGACCATCGCGACGATGGTCAGCGCCGTGCCCTTCACCCCACCGCCGGGATTCGGACCGGCGCCGACGATCAGCAGGCCGATCAGCATCGCGGCGAGCGTGATCGCCGGCAATGCGCATGCCGCTGTGAGTAGCCGCCGCGCCACCGGCCAGTCGGGCCGAAGCTGGGTCAGCAGCGCCGCCGCGCCCGCGCCCATCAGCACGGCGATCGAGAAACCGATCAGGAGAAGCGTCCAGTTGCTCATCGCCGCGGGGCTAGTCGGGAACCGCCGGTGCGGCAATCCATTGGCGGCGCATGGACGAGCCGATCCTCGACTGCCTGATCGTCGGCGGCGGCCCCGCGGGGCTGACCGCCGCCATCTATCTCGCCCGCTTCCACCTCGACATCCTCGTCGTCGACGCCGGCAAGAGCCGCGCATCGTGGATTCCCTGCACCCGCAACGTTTCCGGCTTCCCGGACGGGATCGAAGGCCCCGAGCTGCTCCGGCGGATGCGCGAGCAGGCGTGCAAATATGGCGCCAAGGTCGAGACCGAGTTCGTCACCAGGCTCGAGCGCGATGAACGATCGGGCCTGTTCACCGCCGCCTGGGGCTCGGGCGAGGCGACCGCGCGCACCGTGCTCCTCGCAACGGGCGTCAGCAACCGCCGACCGCCGATGGACGAGGAGCTTCACGAGGAGGCGCTCGCCGGCGGCCTCGTCCGCTACTGCCCTATCTGCGACGGCTATGAAGTCACCGACAAGACCGTCGGGGTGATCGGCAGCGGCAGCCACGGCGTTTCCGAGGCGATCTTCCTCAGGAGCTACACCGCCGATCTGACGCTGATCGCGCCCGACAAGGCGCTGCGCCTCAAGCCCGAGGACAGCGCGAAGCTGAAGGCGGCGGGGATCGATTGCGTCGACGGCCCGGCGCAGGCGGTGGCGATCGGCCGCGAGGGGATAACCGTCGACACCACGGAAGGGCATTACACGTTCGACAGCATCTATCCGGCGCTGGGGTCTGACACCCACACGCAGCTCGGCGAGATGGTCGCGGCCGAGATCGCTCCCGACGGCTGCTTCTTCACCGACGAGCACCAGCGCACGAGCGTCCCCGGGCTCTATGCGGCCGGCGACGTGGTCCACGGCCTCGACCAGATCAGCCACGCAATGGGCGAAGGCGGAGTAGCCGCGACCACCATCCGCAACGACCTCGCCGAGCGGCATCCGCGCTGGCGCGAGCCGGCCGGCGACCTTGCCGAAAATGAGAACGGCAGCTGAATAACTGTGTTGTAATAGTAATACAGCGGCTGCTAACGCATTGTCCGGGAGGTCGAAAATGCGTTTCACCATTGTCGCCGCGCTTGGCTTGGCACTCGCCGGTTGTGGCTCCGCTGCGCCCGAGCAGGCACGGGCTGGACCGAGGTTGGAAGCATCGCTCGCCGCAACCTGGCCGGCCGAAGCGCCGGCTCGGCAAGCGACCTTCAGTCGCGACGGCGCTCTGCTCGCGACCAGCGATGCGTCCGGCGCGATCGCGATCCGCAACACGCGCGACTGGAAGGTCGTCGAGCGGCTCCGCCACGAAGGCGGCGCCACCTCGATCGACTTCAGCCCCGACGCCCGCCACCTCTACAGTGCGGGTTACGATGGGACTGTCCGCGACTGGGATCTCGCCCGACACTCGGCCGCCGAAACGCTGCGAGGCGCGCAGGGCACCGTGTGGACGCTCAACGTCTCGCCCGACGGGACGAAGCTCGCTTCGGCCGGGGAAGACCCCGTCATCCGCCTGTGGACGCTCGGCTCTTCCGCACCGCCGACGCAACTCCGCGGCCATGAACGGAACATCTGGGAGGTGCGCTTCAGCCCCGACGGCCGCCGCCTCGCCAGCGCCAGTTTCGATTCGACCGTGCGACTCTGGGACGTGAGGACCGCCCGCGCCGTGAAGACCCTGACCGGGC
>DASUXP010000124.1:0-6106 GCA_036377835.1 Sphingomicrobium sp.
CGCGCCGACGAGCAGCGGGAACCAGCCCCCGGCGGGGATCTTGAGCAGGTTCGCCGACAGGTAGGACATGTCGACGGTGAAGAAGACGATCAGCAGGCCGATCACCACCCAGCGGTTCCAGTTCCACATCTGCCGCAGCACGACCGAGATGAGGATGGTGTCGATCAGCATCGCGCCGGTGACCGCGATTCCGTAAGCGGCAGCGAGGTTCGACGACGACTGGAAGGTCAGCACCAGCAGGATGACCATGGTCATCAAGGCCCAGTTGATCGCCGGGATATAGATCTGGCCGGCGGCCGCCTCGCTGGTGTGGGTGATCCGTAGGCGCGGGATGAAGCCCAGCTGGATCGCCTGCTGGGTGACGGAGAAGGCGCCCGAGATCACCGCCTGGCTGGCGATGATCGCCGCCGCGGTGGCGAGCAGCACCAGCGGCAGCCGAAGCATGTCCGGGGCGAGGTAGAAGAACGGGTCCTTCACCTGCGCCATCGCCGTCGCCGAGTCGGACGAGAGCAGCATCGCGCCCTGCCCCATGTAGTTGAGCAGCAGCGCCGGAAGGACGAAATACAGCCACGAGACGCGGATCGGCTTGCGCCCGAAATGGCCCATGTCCGCGTACAGCGCCTCGGCCCCGGTGACCGCCAGGACGACCGAGCCCATGGCGACGAAGGCGCGCACGAAATCGGTCGCGAAGAAGGTCGCCGCGTGGAGCGGGTTGATCATCGCCAGGATGACCGAGGGATAGTTCACGATGTTCATCACGCCGAGCACGGCGATCGAGGCGAAGTAGATCATCATGATCGGGCCGAACATCAGGCCGACCTTGGCCGTGCCCCGCGCCTGGATGGCGAACAGGCCGAGGAGGATCCCGACCGCGATGGGCACGACGAACGGCTGCAGCCCGGCGTTGACAGTGGTCAGCCCCTCGACCGCGGACAGCACCGACACCGCCGGGGTAATCATCGAATCGCCGTAGAAGAGCGCCGTGGCGAACACGCCCATGAGGATGATCCCGCTCGTCCAGCGCTTCTTGCCGCTGAGCGTGCGGTTGATCAGCGCGAGGAGCGCCAGGCTTCCGCCCTCGCCCTTGTTGTCGGCGCGCATGACGATCGTGACATATTTCAAAGTCACGATGATCATCATCGACCAGAAGATGAGGCTGAGGACTCCGAAGATGTGGAGCTGGTCGACCTTCAGCTCATGGTGGCCGGCGAAGGTCTCGCGAAAGGCGTAGATCGGCGACGTGCCGATGTCGCCGAACACGATCCCGATCGCGCCGATGGCGAGCTTCCACAGCGGCCCCTGGGCATGGCCGTGCCCGTGGCCGTGCGAAACATCGCCCGGCGCTCCGGCTTCGGCGCCTCCAGTCGCGTTGAGGTTCATGTTGTGAGGTTCTGACTGGACAGACTGCGGCTTCGCATCCTTGGGCCCGGCGCCGAAATCGTCGGTCACGGACGCGATTCACTAGCACCGCTGTTACGGCGCCGCAATCGGTGGGGACAGGGGCGAAAAGCCCGTCTATAGGCCCGCGCAACCATCAAACGTGGAGCGAACGAACAATGCGGGTCGGGGTGCCTAAGGAGATCAAGGTTCACGAATATCGGGTCGGGCTGACGCCGGCGTCGGTCGCCGAGCTGGTCGCGCATGGCCATGAGGTCGTGGTCGAGACCGGCGCGGGCAAGGGCATCGACTGCCCCGACAAGGCCTATGAGAAAGCCGGCGCACGCATCCTCCCCGATGCTGCGACCGTGTTCGAAGCGGCCGACATGATCATCAAGGTAAAGGAGCCGCAGCCGCAGGAGATCGCCCTCCTCGAGCCGCGCCACATCCTTTTCACCTACCTCCACCTCGCCGCCGACAAGCCCCAGGCCGAGGGGCTGATGAAGTCGGGGGCAACCTGCATCGCCTACGAGACGGTGACGTCGAGGTCGGGCGCGCTGCCGCTGCTGAAGCCGATGAGCGAGGTCGCCGGGCGCATGTCGGTCCAGGTCGGCGCCCATTATCTCGAAAAGGAGCAGGGCGGGCGCGGCGTGCTGCTCGGCGGCGTCCCCGGCGTCGCCCCGGCCAAGGTCGCGATCCTCGGCGGCGGGGTCGCCGGCGTCAACGCCGCGCAAATGGCCGTCGGAATGCGCGCCGACGTCACCATCTACGACATCAACATGGAGCGCCTCGCCGAGCTCGACATGTTTTTCTCGAGCCAGATCAAGACGGCCTACGCGTCGCGGGCGACGATCGCCAATGCGGTCGAGAAGGCCGAGCTGGTGATCGGCGCGGTGCTCGTCCCCGGAGCCGCGGCGCCCAAGCTCGTCACCCGCGACATGCTGAAGACGATGAAGCGCGGGTCGGTCCTCGTCGACATCGCCATCGACCAGGGCGGCTGCTTCGAGACCAGCCACGCCACCACCCATGCCGATCCGGTCTACGAAGTCGACGGGATCATCCACTATTGCGTCGCCAACATGCCGGGCGCGGTAGCGCGTACCAGCGCCTTCGCCCTCAACAATGCGACGCTCCCGTTCGCACTGAAGATCGCGAACCTCGGCGCCGAGGAAGCCATGCGGCAGGACCCGCACCTCGCCGCGGGCCTCAACGTCTCGGGCGGAAAGATCCGCCACGAGGCCGTCGCCGAGGCGCTCGACCTGCCTTACGAGCCTTTGGCGGCCTAGCGCGGCGCGGGCGGGCTCAGCGCCGCAATCCCGCCTTCGACCAATGGCCGCCACCCGGCATTGGGCGGTGCCTTTGCGAGCACGTCCTTCCACACGGCCAGCGCTCCCTCCCGATCGCCCGACCGGGCCAGCGCGAGCCCGTAGAAGAAGGGCGCTGCCGGGTGCCCCGGCACCAGCTCCGCCGCCCGGCGATAGGCGAGCTCGGCCGGCGGCGTCAGGCCGTGCGCATGATCGACGAGCGCATTGCCGAGCCCGATCCACAATTGCGGGCTGCCCGGATAGCGGCCGACCGCGTTCTGCAGGATCCCGACCGCATTCTCCGTGTCGCCGGAGCGCGCCAGCGCCTCCGACATGCGCAGCCACGATTCCTCGCCCGAGAAATTGCCGAAGAAGGCATGGCGCGCGTCGGTCAACGGAACATAGTCGCGCGATGCCGAGCCCTGCGCGGGCGAACCTGGAAGCGTCGGCCGCCCCTGCAGCGCATAGCCGGCAGCACCGAACAGCAGTGCCGCAGCCGCCGCTTGCAGCAGCCCGCCGCGCAGTCGTGCCATCCACAGTGCCGCAAGGCTGAGCACGAGCAGCAATGCGAGCGCCACCCACCCCATCAGCGCGCCCTCGCCTTGATTCTGCGCCGGATCAGGAGCGCGCCGACGATCAGCAGCGCGATCGGGGTCAGCCACAACGGCCAGGCCGCCGGCTCCGCGGTCGGGCGGTAGCTGATCCAGCTGCCGTAGCGCTGCACCAGCCAGGAGCGGACCTCCGCCGGCTTCTCGCCCGCGGCGATCCGGCGGCGGACGAGGTCGCGCATGTCGCCGGCGAGCTCGGCATCCGAATCGGCGATCGACTGGCCCTGGCAGACGAGGCAGCGCAGCTCCTCCATCAGGGCCTGCGCTTTCGCTTCCTGCTTCGCGTCGGGGAGCTGGCGGTTGGCCCAATAAGCCGGCGGGAGGTTGGAATCCGCGAGCAGCGGAGCAGCGCCGAACAGCGCCACGGCGATGAGCAAGCGCCTCACTTGGCCTGCTCCAGCCTGGCAAGGATCAGCGGCACGTCGGCCTCCTCGATGGGGCCGATATGCTGGTAGCGGATGATCCCCCGCCCATCGACGACGAAGCTTTCCGGGACGCCCGACGAGCCGAGCGCAATCTGCACCTTGCTCTCGCTGTCGCTGCCGATGCGCTCATACGGGTCGCCGTTGCGCGCGAGAAAATCGGCGACGTCGGCGGGGCGGTCGCGCACGGCGATTCCGTCGATCGCCACGCCGCGCGCCTTCAGCTGCTGCAGCACCCTCACTTCGGTGATGCACGGCACGCACCAGCTGGCGAAGATATTGACCAGCCGCGGCTTGCCCGTCGCCAGCTCGGCGGAATCGAGCCCGGCCTTGGACTCCACCGCGGGGGGAAGGATGAACGCCGGGACCGGCTTGCCCTCAAGCTTGGAGGCCACCGTCGTGTCCCCCGGCGTCGCGAGCCGCCACACCAGCCCGGCGAGGAGCAGCAAAAGCAGCGCGAGCGGAGCGAAGCGGACGGCGCGGCTCATCTATACCGCTCCCGCCAGTCCGGCGCGCGCCGCGACCGCCAACCCCGCAGCGCCCGCCCGGCCAGCGCCAGCGCGCCGCCGAGCGCGATCAGCGCGCCGCCGAGCCAGATCAGGGTGACGAACGGCTTCCACCACAAGCGCAGCTGCCACCCGCCCGAACCGTCGGGCTTGCCGATCACCGTGTAGAGCTGGCCGTTCCAGAAGGTGTCGATCGCCGCTTCGTTGGTCTCCATCGGCGGGTCGGTGAAATAGCGCGTCTGCGGCTTCAGCGTGACCGGCCCTTCGCCGCGGCTGGCGCGGAGCTCACCCTCGATCGCGGTCCAGTTCTTGCCCGCCGCGGGGGTCACCTGCACCAGCTGGACCGTCCACGGGCCCACGGTCAGCGCTTCGCCTGGCCTCGCCAAGGCAAGCCGCTCGCTGGTGAAGGCGGCGTTGGCGGCCATTCCGGCGAGGGCGACGGCAATGCCGAAATGCGCGACCGTCATGCCCCAGGTGGCGAGCGGCGCGCGCAGCGGATTGCGCCCGGCGAGCGGGAGGATGCTGGCAACGACGAGATAGGCTGCAACCGCCAGCCCGAGTCGCGGCAGGATGCCCATGCCCGGCGCGAGGATGAGCGTCATCGCCAGCGCCGCGACTCCGAGCAGGGCGGGAACGACGAGCCGCCGCAACACGGGCCGGCGTTCCCGCCGCCAGCTCAGCAGGGGTCCGATCCCGACCAGGGCGGCGAGGATCAGCGCCAGCGGCCCGGCGACCGCGTTGAAATAAGGCGCTCCGACCGACAGCTTCTCCCCCGAGACCGCTTCGACGAACAAGGGATAGAGCGTGCCGACGAACACGATCCCGAGGATGACGCTCAGCAGCAGGTTGTTGATCACCAGCCCGGTTTCGCGGCTTACCAGCTCGAACGGCGCCCCCTCCTTCAGCGCCGCCCCGCGCCAGGCGAACAGTGCGAAGGCTGCGCCGACGTAGATGGCGAGGAGCGCAAGCAGGAAGGTGCCGCGCTCGGGGTCGATGGCGAAGGCATGGACCGAGGTCAGCACGCCGGAGCGCACCAGGAAGGTGCCGACCATCGACATGGAGAAGGCGATCACCGCCAGCATCATCGTCCATGCCTTCAGCGCACCGCGCGCCGCCAGCACGTTGATCGAATGGAGCAGCGCGGTCGCCGCGAGCCACGGCATCAGCGAGGCATTCTCGACCGGGTCCCAGAACCACCAGCCGCCCCAGCCCAGCTCGTAATAGGCCCAGTAGCTCCCGGCGGTGATTCCCAGCGTCAGGAAAATCCAGGCACCGAGCACCCACGGCCGCATCGCTCGGGCGAGCTTCGAATCCACTTCGCCGGTCAGCAACGCGCCGACGGCGAGGCTGAACGCGACCGACAGGCCGACATAGCCGAGGTAGAGCGTCGGCGGGTGGAAGGCGAGGCCGGGGTCCTGCAGCAGGGGGTTGAGGCCGCGCCCCTCGAACGCCGGCGGGTTCAGCCGCGCGAACGGGTTGGAGGCGATCAGCAGGAACGCATGGAAGCCGAGCGCCAGTGCAGCCTGGCTGCCGAGCGCCGCGACCAGCGTCCGCTCGCTCGTTCGCCGGGACAGCAGGGCGAAGAATGCGCCGGCGACGGCGAGCACCGTCACCCACAGCAGCATCGAGCCCTCATGGTTCCCCCACGCGCCCGCTACCTTGTAGATGAACGGCTTGGCGCTGTGGCTGTTCTCGAACACCAAAGCGACCGACAAATCGGTGCGCGCGAACACCAGCAGCAGCATGGCGAAGGCGATGAGGGTCAGCGCACCCTGCACCACCGCGACCGGGCGAATCGTGCCCGCGACATCCACGCCGCCGCTGCGGGAGAGCAGCATCAGCGCGAACTGGAAGGCCGCGAGCCCGGCGGCGAGCCACAGCGCGGCAAG
>DASUXP010000125.1:0-3001 GCA_036377835.1 Sphingomicrobium sp.
CTCCCTCCGTCATTGCGAGCGTAGCGAAGCAATCCAGCACACCGCAACTGGATTGCCGCGCGGCATTCGCCGCTCGCAATGACGGCTTCGCCGCACTGGACCGCTGCCTTCGCAGAAGTACAAGGGTGTATGCGTACCCTCGTCCTTCCCGTCCTTTTGTTCCTTCTCACCGCCGCCTCGCCCCCCGAGCTCGCGCGGTGGAAGGCGGAGGCGCAGCGCGTAACCATCACCCGCGACGACTGGGGCATCGCGCACGTGCACGGCCCCACCGACGCCGACGCGGTGTTCGGGATGATCTACGCCCAGGCAGAGGACGACTTTAACCGCATAGAGGCCAATTACCTGACCGCGCTGGGCCGCACCGCCGAGGCCGAGGGCGACAAGGCGATCTGGCAGGACCTGCGGGCCCGGCTCTACGTCAGCGAGGAGGAGCTCAAGGCCGATTATGCGCGCAGCCCGGAGCGGATGCGCAAGCTGATGGACGCGTGGGCCGACGGCCTCAATTTTTTCCTCGCCACCCACCCCGAGGTGAAGCCGCGGGTGCTGAAGCGGTTCGAGCCGTGGATGGCGCTGAGCTTCACCGAAGGCAGCATCGGCGGCGACATCGAGCGGATCGATCTCGACGCGCTGCGGGAATTCTATTCGACCAACCGTCACCCTGAACTGGGTTCAGGGTCCATGAACACTGCATCGGCAAATTCGCGGAAGCCGAGTTCATGGGCGCTGAACCAAGTTCAGCATGACCCCAATGACCTCGACCGGCGCGGGTCCAACGGCATCGCCATCTCGCCCGCGCTGACCCGCGACGGCAAGGCGCTGCTGCTGATCAACCCGCACACCAGCTTCTTCTTCCGCTCCGAGCTGCAGATGTCGAGCGACGAGGGACTGAACGCCTACGGCGCGGCGACCTGGGGCCAGTTCTTCATCTACCAGGGCTTCAACCCGCACACCGGCTGGATGCACACGTCGAGCGGCGTCGATAATGTCGACGAGTTCGCCGAGACCGTCGAGGCAAGCGGCAAGAGCCGTTGCTACCGCTACGGTGCCGAGTGCCGCCCGCTCGGCGTCCGGCCGGTGACCATCCGCTACCGCACCGGCGACGGCAAGCTCGCAGCGCGCAGCTTCGTCACCTGGTGGACCCATCACGGGCCGATCGTGCGCTCGGAAAACGGCCGCTGGATTGCCTTCGCGATGATGAACCGGCCGGTCGAGGCGCTGCAGCAGAGCTTCCTTCGCACCAAGTCGACCGACCTCCAGTCCTTCATGCGAGTCGCCCAACTCAAGGCCAACAGTTCGAACAACACAATCTTTGCCGACGACAAGGGCGAGATCGCTTATCTGCATCCGCAGTTCGTTCCGCGGCGCGAGGACCGCTTCGACTATACCAGGCCGGTCGACGGGTCGGATCCCTCCACCGACTGGGGTTCGCTCCATTCGCTCGCCGAGCTGCCCAACGTCGTCAATCCGCCCAATGGCTGGGTGCAGAACACCAACAGCTGGCCGTACCGCGCGGCGGGCGCTTACAGCCCCGACCCCAAGCGCTTCCCCAAATATATGGACATGTTCGGGGAGAATTTCCGCGGCATCCATGCGCTGCAGCTGCTCACCGGGAGCCGCGGTTGGACGCTGGAATCGCTGAACGCGGCCGCGTTCGACAGCCTGCAGCCCGGCTTCGCCGCGCTGATCCCGCCGCTCATCCAGGCTTATGACGCCCTGCCCCAGGCCGACCCTCGGCGCCCCGCGCTGGCCGATCAGGTCGGCATCCTCCGGCAGTGGAACTTCCGCTGGAGTGCCGACTCGGTCGCCCAGACGCTGGCGATGTTCTGGGGCGACGCGCTGCGCAAGGCGCAGAACGCGCCCGCTGACGAGCCCGGCAACAAGGCGATGATGCGCCTCGCCCGCGACACCAGCCCGGCGCAGAAGCTGCAGGCGCTGGGCGACGCTACGGCCCGGCTGGTGCGCGACTTCGGCCGCTGGCAGGTGCCGTGGGGGGACGTGAACCGTTTCCAGCGGATTTCGGCGGCCATCGATCACCCGTTCAGCGATGCGGCGCCGAGCATCCCGGTGCCCTTCGCCTGGAGCGGATACGGCTCGCTCGCTTCGTTCAGTGCCGGGCCGAAGCCGGGGACGAAGAAATGGTACGGGACCGCCGGCAACAGCTTCGTCGCGGTGGTCGAGTTCGGGCCGCGGCTGCGGGCGAAGGCGGTGACCGCCGGCGGTGAGAGCGGCAACCCCGCCTCGCCGCACTTCAACGACGAAGCGCAGCGCTACGCCTCGGGCAATTTGCGCGAGGTCTATTTCTATCCCGAGCAGCTCAAGGGCCACACCGAGCGCGTGTACCGCCCCGGCGAATGATCAATCGCACAGGCCGAGGATGCGGTTCACCGGCCGCTTGAGGACGAGGATCACGAGCGCGCTGACGAGCGCGATTCCCGAATCGAGCGCCCAGAAGGCGGCATTGCTCATCTGGTCGTAGAAGCTGCCGACCCAGCCCATGATCACCGAGGCGAAGAACAAGGCGAGGAAGGAGCCGCCCATCAGCGTCGCATTGACCTTGGCCGGCGCCGCCTTGGACACCAGCGCGAGCGTGATCGGCCAGTACCACATGAAGCCCACGCCCATCCCGAACCAGCCGAGCAGCGGCCACAATACCGAGACCTGGCCGGTCGAGGCGGTGAGCGAGCCCGCGACCAGCAGGAGCCCCGAAAGGCCGGTGATTGCCGCCCCGATCGCGATCTTGGTCATGGCGGCGGGTTCCGCGTTCCGCCGCGCCTGCCACGCCCACAAGCCGATGAGGAAGGGTGCGATGACGATGCTGGCGAAGCTGTCGACCGAGTTGAACCAGCTCGCCGGCACCGGCCCGAGCGGCGAGGCGAGGTCGACATGCTGGTCGACCCACACGACCCCGATGTTCCAGATCATCGTGTAGGTGACGTTCACCGGGATCAGCAGCGCGATCACGCCGGCAAGGCACCAGGTGCGCCTTTTCTCCTCGCCGGTG
>DASUXP010000126.1:0-4824 GCA_036377835.1 Sphingomicrobium sp.
GGTGCCGACCGCCTTCGTCAAGGTGCCCGACGCGAGCCACGGCGGGATCGCCGCCCGGCCGTCGCAATCCGCGGCCAAGGCCTCGGCGATCATCGCCTGGTTCGACAGGTACCGGACCGATCGCTCCAGGGCACCCGCGACCGCGGAGGCGCAGCAGGCTTCCCCCGCCGCCGCTCACTAGCTAGCCGCAAGCGCAACCTTTTGGCGTGCCGGCCGTCCTAAGAGGCCGGTGCGCGCCCGTGCATCAGGAGAGATACAAAAGTGAAGACCTTCCGCTTCCTCGCCGCCACCGCCATCGCGCTCGCCGCCGTCCCGCTCGCGGCGGCATCGACCGACGGCTTCAGCCCGCAGCGCCTGTCGCAGCATGTGCAGGTGCTCGGCTCCGACGCGTTCGAGGGCCGCGCCCCGGCGACGGCGGGGGAGACCAAGACCGTCGCTTACCTCTCCGACCAGTTCGCCAAGGCGGGGCTTCAGCCCGGCGGCGACCTGGTCAACGGCAAGCGCCAGTGGACGCAGGCGGTGCCGCTGCTCAAGTCGGAATGGCAGGCGGCGCCGCAGGTGAGTGTCACCATCGCCGGCAAGCCCACCGCGCTCACTCAGGGCGAGCAGATCGCAGTCCGCGCGCCGACCAACGGCGACAAGGCGCTGTCGATCGACGGAGCGCCGCTGGTCTTCGTCGGGTACGGCGTCAAGGCGCCCGAGCGCGGCTGGGACGACTTCAAGGGCCAGGACATGCGCGGCAAGATCATGGTCGTGCTGGTCAACGACCCCGATTTCGAGGGCGGTGAAGGCGATTTCGGCGGCAAGGCGATGACCTATTACGGCCGCTGGACCTACAAATATGAGGAAGGCGCCCGGCAGGGCGCCAAGGGCGTGCTCGTGATCCACGAGACCGCGCCCGCTAGCTACGGCTGGGCGACGGTCAAGAACTCGAACACCAATGCGATGTTCGACATCGTCCGCCGCAACCCGGCCGCAGAGCACCCGCCGCTCGAAGGCTGGATCCAACGGGACCTCGCGGCGCAGCTGTTCGCGGCCTCGGGAAGCAGCTTCGACGCCATGAAGGCCGCAGCCAAGCGCAAGGACTTCCGCCCGGTGCCGCTGAAGGCATCGCTCGACGTCCACGGCATCGCGAGCACCGAGGTGATCACCTCGCACAACGTCGTCGGCATCCTCCCCGGCTCCAAATATCCGGATGAGACGATCATCTACACCGCGCACTGGGACCATCTCGGCATCGGCGCGCCCGACGCCACCGGCGACCGAATCTACAATGGCGCGATCGACAACGGCACCGGGCTCGCTCACCTGATCGAGCAGGCGCGCGCCTTCGCCTCGGGGCCGCGGCCGCAGCGCTCCGTGGTGTTCATGGCCGTAACCGCCGAGGAGAAGGGCCTCCTCGGTAGCGAATATTATGCCGCCAACCCGCTCTACCACGAGGCCAAGACGGCGGGCGTCATCAACACCGACGTCCTCGGCGTGCTCGGACCGGCGCGCGATTTCTCGGTCCGCGGCAACCAGAAGTTCGGGCTTCTCGACATGCTCATCGAGGAAGGCGCCAAGCGCGGCCGCCGCTTCACCCCCGACCCGCACCCGGAAACCGGCGGCTTCTTCCGCTCCGACCATTTCACGATGGCCAAGGTCGGGGTCCCGGCGCTGAGCTTCACGCCGGGCCAGGACCTGATCAACGGCGGCGTCGCCCGCGCCGAGGCCTGGTCGAAGAATTACACGACCAACATGTATCACCAGCCCGCCGACGAATTTTCGCCCGATTGGGACTTCAGCGGGATGGCCGAGGATGCCGCGTTGCTGCACGCCGTCGGGCTGCGCCTCGCCAATTCGCGCGAGTGGCCCAACTGGAGCCCCGACAGCGAGTTCCGCGCCGCGCGCGACCGCAGCGCCGCCGAGCGCGGCGAGACGGCGGCGACGGCTCCCCGCAAGGGAGAGCGCGGTTGAGCGAAACGCTCGAGCCCGCCCTTCCGGATCACCTGGACGAGCAGGCCGAGCGGCTGATGCACCGAATCTGCGACCGCGAACTCAAGATCGCCACCGCCGAAAGCTGCACCGGAGGGATGCTCGCCGCGCTGCTCACCGACATCGAGGGCTGCGGCCACGGCTTCGACCGCGGCTTCGTCACTTATTCGAAAGACGCCAAGCACGACCTTCTCGGCATCGACCGCGACCTCCTCGACCGCAATGACGCGGTGTCCGAGGAGGTGGCGCGGGCGATGGCGGAGGGCGCGCTCAGCCGCTCCAGCGCCGGCCTCGCGGTGGGAATCACCGGTTTCGCCGGCCCCGCGGGCGAGAATCGCGAGGAGGGGCTGGTCCACATCGCGCTGGCCCGTCGCGGCGGCCCGACCGAGCACCGCGAGGAGCATTTCGGAACGGTCGGCCGTGGCAAGGTTCGGGTGGGGAGCCTGAAAGTGATGCTCGACATGCTTGAGAAGGCCGTCGAACAGGAGTAGTTCGCGCTTTGTTCCAAGCAGGAGAAAGCGCCATGGCCGACCTCGTCTTTTACACCCACCCGATGTCGCGCGGGCAGACCGTCCGCTGGATGCTCGAGGAGGTGGGCCAGCCCTACGAGACCGAGATCGTCGACTATGGCTCGACCATGAAGCAGGAGCCGTATTTGTCGATCAACCCGATGGGGAAGGTTCCGGCGATCGTCCACGAAGGCAAGGTGGTGACCGAAGTGGCGGCAATCTGCTGCTATCTCGCCGATGCTTTCCCCCAAGCGAACCTCGCCCCGCCGCCGGCGGAGCGCGCCGATTATTATCGCTGGATCTTCTTCACCTCGGGCCCCGTCGAAGCGGCGTTCAGCAACAAGGCCGCGGGCTGGGAGCCGACCCCCGAGCGCCAGCGCATGTTCGGCTACGGCAACTACGATCTGGCCATCAACACGCTGGAGAAAGCGCTGACCGGCCGCGAGTACATCGCGGCCGACCATTTCACTGCCGCCGACCTCTTCGTGGGTGCGAACGTCAATTTCATGCTCCAGTTCAACCTGCTCGAGCCGCGGGCGGCCTTCGTCGACTATGCCCGGCGAATGACCGATCGCCCCGCCTACGAGCGCGCCAAGGAGATCGACGGCAAGCTCATCGCGGAGATCCAGGCACAGCAAGCGCCCGCGCCGCAGCCGGCTTAGGCAATATCCTCCCCTCGCTTTCGAGGGGAGGGGGACCATCCGAAGGATGGTGGAGGGGTCTTCTTGAGCATCGCCAGGGCACGGGAATTTCGGAAATCGATGACTCCGCCCGAGCGGCGGCTGTGGAACGCACTCAAGCTGCGACCGGGCGGTTTCAAATTCCGCAGGCAACATGAGCATGGCCCCTTTTACCTGGACTTTTTCTGCCATCAGGCAGCGCTTGCAATTGAAGTCGACGGGCTGGCGCACGAGCTTGGTGCGAACCCGCAGCGCGACGAACGAAGGGACGCTTGGCTTGCGAGCCGCGGAATTCGCACGATCCGAGTGCGTGCCACCGATGTAAGGGACAATATCGAAGGCGTCGTTGCGTACATCGTCGAAGCATCTCGCCAGCGCGCAGCCCGGTGAAGAAGACCCCTCCACCAGCTACGCTGGTCCCCCTCCCCTGCGAAAGCAGGGGAGGATATAGACGCGACATGGACCCCACCACCCGCCAGCAGGCCATCCGCCTCTACGACCGCTTCACCCACGAAGGCGCCGATCGCCGCGCCTTCATGGCCGAGATGGTCAAGCTCGCCGGGAGCGTGGCCGCGGCCGAGCTGCTGATCGCGGGCATTGCCGCCTCCCCCGCGGCCGCGGCGATCGTTGCGCCTGACGACAAGCGCCTCAAGACCCACAAGGCGCGCCTGCTCGCCGGCTACGATGCTTATGTGGCGGCTCCGCGTGCCGGCAGGCCCAAGGCGACCATCCTCGTCATCCACGAGAACCGCGGCCTCAACGACCATATCCGCGACATCGCCCGGCGCCTGGCGCTCGCCGGCTATCGCGCCGTCGCGCCCGACATGCTGACGCCGTCCGGCGGAACGCCAGCCAATGAGGACGCCGCGCGCGAGGCGATCGGCAAGCTCGACCTCGGCAAGTCGGTGGAAGACGCGGTTGCGATGCTGAGGGAGTTTAGCGACGCGCGCGCGGGCAAGCTCGGCGCCATCGGCTTCTGCTGGGGCGGCGGCTTCGTCAACCGGCTGGCGGTGGCCGCGGAAAGCATGCTCAACGCCGGCGCAGTCTATTACGGGCCTGCGCCCGACCCCTCCGAAGCGGCGAAGGTCGACGCCCCGCTGATCATCCACGACGCGGGTCTGGATACGCGCGTCAACGCCACCTCCTTCCCCTGGGTGGAGGCGCTGCGCGCGGCTGGCAAGACGGTGCGCTTCTATCTCTATGAAGGCGTCAACCACGCCTTCAACAACGACACGTCGGCGGAGCGCTACGACAAGGCGGCGGCCGACCTCGCCTGGCAGCGCACCCTCGCCTTCTTCAGGCGCCACCTCGCCTAGGCGCCTGCCGCCGCGGCGGATCGCGCATTGCGGCAGCGCCTCGACGCGCTAGTCTCCGCCGCCGTGGGAGATGAGGCTTTCATCGCGCTCGGCTGCGACGAAGACGTGCTCGGGGTTTTGGCCAGCGGCCTGCGCGGCTTCGCCCCGGCTGAAGGCGCGCCTGAATGGCTCGTCTCCGGCGCCTGGCTGTGCACCGCCGGCGACGCCTTCCTCGCCACCGCCTCGGTGGAGGTCCTCAGCGACGGCTATCTCGCGCGCCCGTTGACCATCGACCGGCCTACCGGCCTCGCGGCGCGGATCGAAAGCGAGCTGCCCGACATCCAGGGACGGCTGATGGCGAAGGGA
>DASUXP010000127.1:0-2253 GCA_036377835.1 Sphingomicrobium sp.
ATGGTTCCTCGCCTGGCGCGAGCTTCGCCGTCACGACCTCCACGCCGGCATCCGCCCGACCCTGAAGCCCACAGACCTGCCGGGCGCATGGAAGTTCGCGATCCAGATCAATCTCGCGGTCGGCGTGCAGACCGTGTGGGGCCCGATCGCCCGGCTGGCCGTCGGCGGCCTGCTCGGAGCGACCGGCGCCGCCCTGTTCCGCATCGCCTCGAGCCTCGCCGACAGCGCGCAGAAGCCCGCCGACCTGCTCGGCAAGGCCTTCTATCCCGAGATCGTGCGCATGGACTTGAAGTCGAAGAAGCCGTGGAAGCTGATGCTTCGCGGAGCCGCCCTCGCGACCGCGATCGCCGCGGTCGGCGTGCTCGTCCTCGTCATCGGCGGCGAGCCCCTGATCCGGCTGCTGTTCGGCAAGGATTTCCTCGGCGCCTACGAACCGCTGATGGTGCTGATGCTGGTCCCGGTGCTTGGCGTGCTGAGCTTCCCCCTCGCGCCGATGCTCTATGCGCTGGGCAAGGCTGGCGGGCCGCTCCGCGCCAAGCTCATCGCCAGCGCCATCTTCTTCGTCAGCCTTGCCCCGCTCAGCATGGCCTGGGGCGTGGTCGGGGCCGCGGTCGCCTTCGTGCTCGCCAGTACGGTCAATGTCGCGGTGATGATGATCCAGCTCGCCGGCCAGTACCGGCGGCTGCGCTCGGCGTGAGCAGTCCGCCCCGAACCTGGCTGCTTCTCGGCCACCGCCGCGGCGACAACAACCAGGTTCTCGCGCTCGGCGAGGCGCTCGGCCTCCCCTTCGAGACTCGGACGATGAGCTACAAGCGCCTCGCCCGGCTGCGGATGAAGCTCTCCCCCACCGGCATCGACCACCTGACCGGCGCCTCCCGCCGCTGGTTGGAGCCGCCCTGGCCCGACCTCGTCATCGGCATCGGCCGGCGCACCGTGCCCGTCGCCCGCTGGATCCAGGCGCAGAGCGGCGGCCGCACCCGGCTGGTGCGGCTCGGGCACCCGCGCGCCCCCAACGAGCTGTTCGATCTCGTCATCACCACCCGCCAATATCCCGTGCCCGACGGCGACAATGTCGTCCGGCTGCCGCTGGCGATGAACCGGTTCCGCAAGCCGCCCGCCCCGGCGGCGGAGGAGCAGGCGTGGCTCGACCGGCACCCGCGGCCCCATCTCTTGCTCTCGCTCGGCGGCACCGCGCCGATGTGGAGGCTCGACCTCGCCGCCCTTCGCGTAGCCACCGCCAAGCTCGCACGCCGCGCCGCCGAGATCGGCGGGACCCTGATCGTGGTCGGAAGCCCGCGCACGCCGGACACGGCCTGGACGGCGATCGGCGAAACGGCCGGATCGGGCGGCTGCGTCGCGCTCCAGCCGCCGGTCCGCTACCCGGTCCTCCTCGCCGACGCCGACGAGCAGTTCGTCACCGCCGACAGTGTCTCGATGATCTCCGAGGCGGTAATGACCGGCAAGCCCGTCGGCCTCATCCCGGTCGAGCCGGATGCGCGGGGACGTCGGCGCCTGATCGGCCGCGACCCGGCGACGACTCCGCGCCGCGACCCGCGCCGCTTCTGGGCCGACATGGAGGCGCGCGGCCTCGTCGGCACCTTCGATGCGCCGCGACGCGGCCAATTCGATGATCCGGTGGAGACCGCAGCGGCCGCCGTCCGCAGACGGCTAGGCAGCCTGTTCGACTAGGTCCCAGCCGCGATAGCGCTCGATGAGCTCGAGCGAATCGTGGCGGATGTGGTTGGCGGCCATTTCCGCCACCAGATCCTCGCGCGTCACTATCCCCCGGTCGACCATCTCCGCAAGCAGGGCATAGACGAACGCCTCCTGCCTGGTGTCGGGATGCTGCTGGTAGCGCCGGCTCCACATGCGGCGGAGCACGTCGAAGGGCCCGCTCTCGCGCAGGGTGTAATCCACCGGGAGGCCGGTCTTCCACGGCTGGGTGCGGCGCTTGGTGGTGTGGAGGATCTTCGTTTCCGGTGTCAGCCTGTCGAAGCTGTTCCACTCCGGCTCGAGGAAGCCGATGGTCGAGCGATCCTCCTGCTTCAGCTCCATCCACGGGATGTAGTCGAACTGGTGGCCGAACAGCCGATCGAGCAGCGGCCCGAAGTCCCAATGCCGGAGCTTGGCGCAATCGAGCAGCATCACCGAGGTGGCGATATATTCGGCGTCCCTGTTGTGTCCCGGCCGCGCCACCGCGCAGATCGCCTTCCCGCCCATGTCGCGATTGAGCAGCTCGGCGACGTCGCCCAC
>DASUXP010000128.1:0-3540 GCA_036377835.1 Sphingomicrobium sp.
GAGGACCCGGACGTCCCCAAGCTGATCGCGTTCGAGAGCGTCTATTCGATGGACGCCGACATCGCGCCGATCGCCGCCATCTGCGACCTCGCCGACAAATATAATGCGCTGACCTACCTCGACGAGGTTCACGCGGTCGGAATGTACGGCGAGCACGGCGGCGGCATCTCGGAGCGCGAGATGGTCGCGGGCCGGCTGACCATCATCGAGGGGACGCTGGGCAAGGCATTCGGCGTGATGGGCGGCTATATCGCAGCGGATTCGACCATCATCGACTGCATCCGCAGCTATGCTCCGGGCTTCATCTTCACCACCAGCCTGTCGCCGGTGCTGGTCGCCGGAGCGCTCGCCAGCGTCCGCCACCTCAAGCAATCGCCGGATGAGCGCCGTCAGCAGCAGGAAGCGGCGGCGATGCTCAAGGCCAAGTTCACGGTCGCGGGCCTGCCGCTGATGCCGAGCTCGACCCACATCGTTCCGCTACTCGTCGGATGCCCGGTCAAGGCGAAACGCATCAGCGACATCCTGCTCGCCGAATACGGCCTCTACGTTCAGCCGATCAATTTCCCGACCGTCCCTCGCGGCACCGAGCGGCTGCGCTTCACGCCGGGCCCGACCCACAGCGCCGAGATGATGGACGAACTGACGGACGCGCTGGTCGAGATTTTCGGCCGCGAGGAGATCCGGCTGGCGGCCTGAGGCTGGCGAATCCGTCCGGGTTCGCTTAGGCACTTGCGCATGCGCATCGCCCTTGCCGCCGACCACGCCGGTTATGCCCTCAAGGACGAGCTCGTGCGCTGGCTGCGCGAGCAGGGGCACGAGGTCAGCGACCTCGGCACGAACAGCCCGGAAAGCGTCGACTATCCGCAATTCGGGGCGAAGCTTGCCCGGGCCATCGCCGCAGGGGACGCCGATTGCGGGATCGCCGTCTGCGGCTCCGGAATCGGCATTTCCATCGCCGTCAATCGCGAGCCGAAATGCCGCTGCGCCCGCGTCGACGATCCCCTCTCAGCCGCGCTCGCCCGCGAGCATAATGATGCCAACGTCCTCGCCATGGGCGGGCGCCTGATCGGAAGCGACATGGCCAAGGCCTGCGTCACCGCTTTCCTCGGCAGCGATTTCGCCGGCGGGCGCCACCAGCGCCGCGTCGACCAGCTCTCCAAACTCCTGCAGGACAGCGACTGATGGCCTCCGCCGCCGATCTCGAACCCGCGCAATCCTATCGCGTGCCCCACGGCTTTTTCACCAGCAGCCTCTCGGAAACGGACGCCGCGGTCGAGGATGCGATCCGCTCCGAGCTCCGCCGCGAGCAGACGCAGATCGAGCTAATCGCCTCGGAGAATATCGTCAGCCGCGCGGTGCTCGAAGCCCAAGGCTCGGTGCTCACCAACAAATATGCGGAGGGCTATCCCGGCCGCCGCTACTACCAGGGCTGCGCTCCGTCCGACGCCGTCGAGACGCTCGCGATAGACCGGGCGAAGAAGCTGTTCGGCTGCCAGTTCGCCAACGTCCAGCCTCATTCGGGCGCGCAGGCCAACGGCGCGGTGATGATGGCGCTCCTGAAACCCGGCGACACGATCATGGGCCTCAGCCTCGCCGCGGGCGGTCACCTCACCCACGGCGCTCCGCCGGCCCAGTCGGGCAAATGGTTCAATGCGGTCCAGTACGGCGTCCGCCAGGACGATCACCTGGTCGACTTCGACGAAGTGGAGCGGCTGGCGAAGGAGCATCGGCCCAGGCTCATCATCGCCGGCGGGTCAGCCTATCCGCGGCACTTCGACTTCGCCCGCTTCCGCGCGATCTGCGACGCGGTCGGGGCCCTGTTCCTCGTCGACATGGCCCATTTCGCCGGCCTCGTCGCGGCGGGCGAGCACCCGACGCCGTTCGGCCATGCCCACGTCGTCACCACGACGACGCACAAGACCCTGCGCGGCCCGCGCGGGGGCATGGTCCTGACCGACGACGAGGCCATCGCCAAGAAGATCAACTCGGCGGTGTTCCCCGGGCTCCAGGGCGGTCCGCTGATGCACATCATCGCGGCCAAGGCGGTGGCCTTCGGGGAAGCGCTCCAGCCCGAGTTCAAGGCCTATGCCAAAGCGGTCATCGCCAACGCGCAAATGCTCGCCAACCGGCTCAAGGAGCGCGGCGCGGACCTAGTGGCGGGCGGCACCGACACCCACCTCGCCCTCGTCGACCTCCGTCCGCTCGGCCTCACCGGCAAGGACGCCGACGAGAGCCTCGAGCACGCCGGAATCACCTGCAACAAGAACGGCGTGCCGTTCGACCCGCTGCCGCCGGTGAAGACCAGCGGAATCCGCGTCGGCTCGCCGGCCGGCACCACGCGCGGTTTCGGCGAGGCCGAGTTCCGCGACATCGCGGACATGGTCGCCGATGTGCTCGACGGCCTCGTCGCCAACGGGATCGAGAACAACGGCGCGGTCGAAAAACAGGTAAACGAGCGCGTCCGCGA
Source organism: Sphingomicrobium sp. (assembly GCA_036377835.1). GTDB lineage: Bacteria > Pseudomonadota > Alphaproteobacteria > Sphingomonadales > Sphingomonadaceae > Sphingomicrobium. The sequence continues at coordinate 2,468 of DASUXP010000128.1, forward strand.
GCTCTGCGCCCGCTTCCCGATCTACCAGGGATAGTCAGGGACAAGGATGCGCTGCCCGTTCTGCGCGCACGAAGACAGCCAGGTTAAGGACAGCCGCCCGAGCGAGGACGGCGCCGCCATCCGCCGCCGCCGCCAGTGCGAGGCCTGCGGTGCGCGCTTCACGACGTTCGAACGCGTCCAGCTGCGCGAGCTGACCGTGGTCAAGAAGGACGGCAAGCGCGAGCCGTTCGACCGCGACAAGCTCGCCCGGGCGATCGGCCACGCCTGCCGCAAGCGCGAGATCGAGCCGGGCAAGATCGACCGGCTGGTAAGCGGCGTCCAGCGGCAGATGGAGACGCTCGGCGACGAGGTGACCACCGCGCGCATCGGCGAAGCGGTGATGGCGGGGCTCAAGGCCCTCGACCACGTCGCGTACATCCGCTTCGCCAGCATCTACCGCGACTTCAGCGAACCCGGCGACTTCGCCGAAATCGCCGAGCGAGTGGAAAAGGAAGCGGTGCCGCCCGATCACGACAAATTGCTGTGAGCTTCTGGGCTTACATGCTGCGCTGTTCGGACGGCAGCTATTATGTCGGGCATACCGATGACCTGGAGACCCGCTTCGGTGCGCATCAGTCGGGGTTGATCAACGGGTACACGCAGAAACGACGACCCGTCACCCTTGTATGGTCGCAGGAGTTCTCTGAACGCGATGAAGCATTCCGAGCCGAACGCCAGGTCAAGGGCTGGAGCAGAGCAAAAAAGGAAGCGCTGATCCGCGGTGACTGGGACGGCGTCCAATTGCTCTCGCGAAAGTTATTCCTTCGCTCGTCCTTCGATACGTCGCCTTCGGCGCCTACTCAGGATGAGCGGAAGTGAGCACACCATCGGATCCGCTCATCCTGAGTAGCGGCCTGAGCGGAAGCGAAGGCCGCGTATCGAAGGACAACCCACCCATCATCGTCCTCGTGCGGCCGCAGCTGGGGCAGAATATCGGCAAGGCGGCGCGGGCGATGCTGAACTTCGGACTTACCGAGATGCGCCTGGTGAGCCCGCGCGACGGGTGGCCCAATCCGGACGCGGGGCCCGCCGCG
>DASUXP010000129.1:0-4120 GCA_036377835.1 Sphingomicrobium sp.
TCCTGCGGCTCGACGATCCCCAGCACCTCGATCCGCCCGTTGGTCTTGGCCGCTCGGCGCGCCGCGAAGCGCAGCGCGACCGCCGCCTCCGGGCTGTCGTCGATGACGACCAGATAGGTGCGTTTCAATGCGTCTTCGGCCATGCGGCCGCGAGGCTGCGTTAATCTGGGGTTCAGCGCAAGCGGGCGCTTCAGCCGTTCACCGCGCCCTTGACCTAAGTGGCCGCATTGGCTTTGAGCCCTCGCGGACGCTTTGCCGCGCTAGGACGCTTTCATGCCCATCGAACTCAAGATGCCCGCGCTCTCCCCCACTATGGAGGAGGGCACGCTCGCCAAATGGCTGGTGAAGGAGGGGGACAAGGTCGAAAGCGGCGACATCCTCGCCGAAATCGAGACCGACAAGGCGACGATGGAGTTCGAGGCGGTCGACGAGGGGACCGTCGCCAAAATCCTCGTGCCCGAGGGCAGCGAAGGCGTGAAGGTCGGCGCGCCAATCGCCATCCTCGCCGGCGAGGGCGAAGACGCGTCGAAAGCGGCCTCGGCTGCTCCAAAAGCGGACACGGCTTCCCCTGCGCCGCCGAAACCGGCGGCCGGGCCCAAGGCCGACGCGACTCCGAAGACGGCACCCGTCGAGACTCCTGCGGCTCCGGCCCGGCCGGCCGCAGCGCCGCGCGCGGAGGGCGACCGAATCAAGGCTTCGCCGCTCGCCCGCCGCCTTGCCCAGGCGCAGAACATCGATCTCTCGGCCATCCAGGGCAGCGGCCCCGGCGGCCGCATCGTCCGCGCCGACATCGACTCCGCGGCCGGCAAGGCGCCTGCCGCGGCGCCGGCTGCTGCGCCAAGGCCGATAGTCGCGGCCGCATCCGCCCAGCCGGGCGAAATTCCGCACGAGGCGGTCAAGCTGTCGAGCATGCGCAAGACGATCGCGCGCCGGCTGACCGAGGCCAAGCAGACCGTCCCGCATTATTATCTCACCGTCGACATCCAGCTCGATGCGCTGCTCAAGCTTCGCTCGGAGCTGAACGCCGGGCTCGAGAGCCGCGGCATCAAGCTCAGCGTCAACGACCTCCTGATCAAGGCGCTGGCGGTGGCGCTGATCGAGGTTCCGCAGGCGAACGTCAGCTTCGCCGGCGACCAGATGCTGAGGTACAGCCGCGCCGACATTTCGGTCGCCGTGGCGATCCCCGACGGGCTCATCACGCCGATCATCGTCGGCGCCGATACCAAGAGCCTCTCGACCATTGCCAAAGAGATGCAGGACCTCGCCGGCCGCGCGCGCGAGGGCAAGCTCCAGCCGCACGAATATCAGGGCGGCACCGCGAGCATCTCCAACCTCGGCATGTTCGGGATCAAGCAATTCGACGCGGTGATCAATCCGCCGCAGGGGATGATCATGGCCGTCGGCGCCGGCGAGAAGCGCCCGTACGTCGTCAACGATTCGCTGCAGATCGCGACCGTGATGAGCGCCAGCGGCAGCTTCGACCACCGCGCCATCGACGGCGCCGAGGGCGCGAAGCTGATGCAGGCGTTCAAGCGCCTCGTCGAAAGCCCGCTGGGGATGCTCGCCTGAGATGAAGTGGATCACCGCCTTGTTCCTCGGCGCGATTCTCGGCTTCGTGCTTCCAACGGGCCTCGATGCGCGGTCCGGCCTGTGGATGGACAGCTGGGCGGGCTGGGGCACAATCCACCCGCACGCCGACTCGCCGGGGCTGCTCTTCTCCATCCCCGTGTTCGTCGCGTCAGCCCTGGCGGCGCGAATTTTCTTCAACTGGCACCGCAACTGAGCGCGGGGACTTGGCTGACCGCGCGCCTTGGATCCGAGTTACTGCAATGCCCGCTGACACCAACCCGTACGGCGGGGTGTTCGGCGGCTGGCTGATGGGCCAGCTCGGCCTCGCCTGCGGCTCCTTCGCCTCCCGCCGGACCCGCGGCAAGGCGATCCTCGTCGCCGCGGACGCGATCAAATTTCCCGGCGCGATGGCGGTCGGCGACGAGCTCAGCGTCTATGTCGAGCTGCTGAAGCAAGGCCGCACGTCGCTGCGCCTGAAGGCCGAGGCGGTCGCCCGCCAGCGCGACGGCGACCTCGAAACTGTCGTGGCGGAGGGCGAGTTCACCTTCGTCGCGCTCGACGAACAAGGAAAGCCTCGGGAGATCGCCAGTGCCTAGTCCCTCTCCCCTCGCGGGAGAGGGAAAGCTGTCGCGCAGCGACAGCAGGGAGAGGGGGCGGCGCATTGCGAAGCTTCTCAGTCGAGCCAAGAAGATGCGTACGGGGCAAACGGACGCTGAACACCGCCTTTGGCAGATGCTTCGAGCGCATCGCTTCGCTGGATTCAAGTTTCGCAGGCAAGTGCCGATCGAATTCTACATCGCCGATTTCGTCTGTTTCGCCGAACGGCTGATCATCGAAGTTGATGGTGGTCAGCATTCCGACAACACAGCTGACGTGAAACGCGATACATTTCTTCGCTCGCAAGGCTTCCGCGTGCTGCGCGTCTGGAACCACGAGCTGTTTGAGAATGAAGAGGGAGTAGCTGAGGCGATTCTCACAGCCTTGCGCTCGCCCCCTCTCCCCAACCCCTCTCCCGCAAGGGGAGAGGGGCTAAGCGGAGTTCCCAATGCCTGACACCTACGACCTCATCGTCCTCGGCTCGGGGCCCGGCGGCTATGTTGCGGCGATCCGCGCGGCGCAGCTCGGTCTCAAGACCGCCATCGTCGAACGCGAGTTGCTCGGCGGCATCTGCCTCAATTGGGGGTGCATCCCGACTAAGGCGCTGCTGCGCACCGCCGAAGTCTTTCACTACATGACCCACGCGGACGCTTACGGCCTCAGCAACGACAAGCCGTCCTTCGACATCGCCAAGGTCGTCGCGAGGAGCCGCGCGGTAGCGAAGCAGCTCAACCAGGGCGTCGCCCACCTGATGAAGAAGAACAAGATCGCCGTGGTGATGGGCGAGGGCAAGCTCACCGGCAAAGGCAAGCTCAGCATCACCGGCGCGGACAAGAAGACGACCGAGCTCCAGGCGAAGCACATCATCGTCGCCACCGGCGCGCGCGCCCGCGAGCTGCCCTTCGCGCAATCGGACGGCAAGCGAATCTGGACCTACCGCCACGCCATGACTCCGCCCGAAATGCCGACGGAATTGCTGGTCATCGGCTCGGGCGCGATCGGGATCGAGTTCGCCAGCTTCTACGCCGACCTCGGCGCCAAAGTGACGGTGATCGAAATGCTCGACCGCATCGTCCCCGTCGAGGATGCCGACGTCAGCGCGCAGCTGCAGAAGAGCATGACCAAGCAGGGCCTCACCATCCTCACCGGCGCCGGCGTCGAGAGCCTCAAGGCCGACGCGAAGGGCGTGGCGGCGAAGATCAAGACCAGCGACGGCAAGTCAGCCGAACATCGCTTCAGCCATTGCATCGTCGCCGTCGGGATCGTCCCCAATACCGAGAATATCGGGCTCGAGGCGCTCGGCGTGAAGACGACCAAGGACCACATCGACACCGACCCGATGTGCCGCACCAACGTGCCGGGCATCTGGGCCATCGGTGACGTCACCGCTCCGCCGTGGCTGGCGCACAAGGCGAGCCACGAGGGCGTCACCGCCGCCGAGGCGATCGCCAAGGAGCTCGGTAACAAGGACGTCCACCCGCACGCCACCGACCCTAAGAACATCCCCGGCTGCACCTATTGCCGCCCGCAGGTCGCCAGCGTCGGGCTCACCGAAGCCGCCGCGAAGGAGAAGGGCCACGAGGTCAAGGTCGGCAAGTTCCCGGCGATCGGCAACGGCAAGGCCATCGCGCTCGGCGAGGTCGACGGGTTCGTGAAGACGGTGTTCGACGCGAAGACCGGCGAATTGCTCGGAGCGCACATGATCGGCGCCGAGGTCACCGAGCTGATCCAGGGCTACACCATCGGCAAGACCGCCGAGCTGGTCGAGACCGATTTCATCCAGACCGTCTTCCCCCACCCGACCCTCTCCGAGATGATGCACGAAAGCGTGCTCGCTGCGTTCGGGAGAGTGATTCACATTTGACCTGTCCTACAGGCGGGTCCTTGTGCCATGCACCGCGGAGGTCGCGCCGGACGGCGCGACCCGGGTGTCGCTGAAGGCTCGACGTCACTG
>DASUXP010000130.1:0-3571 GCA_036377835.1 Sphingomicrobium sp.
TTCGACTATCTGCGCGACAACATGAAATATTCGCGCGAGCACATGGTCCAGCGGCCGTTCAATTTCGCCATCGTCGACGAGGTGGACTCGATCCTGATCGACGAAGCCCGCACCCCGCTGATCATTTCCGGGCCGACCGACGACAAGTCCGACCTCTACATCGCCGTCGACAAGCTGGTGAAGACGTTCGTCGAGGCCGATTACGAGAAGGACGAGAAGCAGAAGAGCGTCGTCCTCACCGAAGACGGCACCGAGAAGGCCGAGCGCATGCTGGAGGCCGAGGGGCTGATCGAGGGCCGCAACCTCTACGACGTCGCCAACACCCAGGTGGTCCATCACCTGAACCAGGCCCTGAAGGCCAATGTGATGTTCAAGAAGGACATCGACTATATCGTGAAGGACGGGAAAGTCGTCATCATCGACGAGTTCACCGGCCGGATGATGGAAGGGCGGCGCTGGTCTGACGGGCTTCACCAGGCGGTCGAGGGCAAGGAAGGCGTCGAGATCGAGCCCGAGAACCAGACGCTCGCTTCGATCACCTTCCAGAACTATTTTCGGATGTACCCGAAGCTTTCGGGAATGACCGGAACGGCGATGACCGAGGCTCCGGAATTCTTCGACATCTACAAGATGAACGTCGTGTCGATCCCGACCAACGTCGGGGTGCAGCGCGTCGACGAGGACGATGAATTCTACAAGACGATGCCGGAGAAGTTCGCGGCGATCGCCAAGGAGATCAAGGCGCGGCAGGAGAAGGGCCAGCCGGTGCTGGTCGGCACCGTTTCGATCGAGAAATCGGAGATGCTGTCCGAGTTCCTCGAGAAGGAGGGGATCAAGCACAACGTGCTGAACGCCCGCTTCCACGAGCAGGAAGCCCATATTGTCGCCCAGGCGGGCAGCATGGGCGCGGTGACCATCGCCACCAACATGGCGGGCCGCGGCACCGACATTCAGCTCGGCGGTAACGTCGATTTCCGGATCGAGGACGAGCTCGGGGAGATGGAAGAGGGCCCTGAGCGCGACAAGGCGATCGAGCGGATCAAGAGCGAGGTCGCGGAACAACGTGACCGGGTGCGCGACGTCGGCGGCCTGTTCGTGCTCGGCACCGAGCGCCACGAGAGCCGCCGCATCGACAACCAGCTGCGCGGCCGCTCCGGTCGCCAGGGCGACCCCGGCCTGTCGCGCTTCTACCTCAGCCTCGACGACGATTTGCTGCGAATCTTCGGGCCGCAGACCATGTTCTCGCGCCTGATGAACAAGAACCTGGAGGACGGCGAGGCGATCGTCTCCCCGTGGATCAGCAAGGCGATCGAGACCGCTCAGAAGAAGGTCGAGGCCCGCAACTACGACATCCGCAAGCAGGTCGTCGAGTTCGACGACGTGATGAACGACCAGCGCAAGGTAATCTACGAGCAGCGTGCCGACATCATGGACGCGGAGAGCGTCAGCGAGGTCATCGCCGACATGCGGACGGAGACGATCAATTCGATCGTCGCCGTCACTTGCCCGGAAGGCACTTACCCCGAGCAGTGGAACGTCGAGGAGCTGAAAGAGAGCATCGACGCGATCTTCGGCCTGCAGCCGCCGATTGACGATTGGCTGGAGGAGGAAGCGGTCGACCCCGAGATGGTCGCCGACCGGCTGCACAAGCTCGCTGACGACGCGATGGCGGCGAAGCTGGAGACGGTCGATCCGCAGCGCTGGAAAGACGTCGAGAAGCAGGTGCTGCTGCAGACGCTCGATCATCACTGGAAGGAGCATCTCGCGACGCTCGACGCACTTCGCCAGGTGATCCACCTCAGGAGCTATGCGCAGAAGAAGCCGATCGATGAATATAAGCAGGAGGCCTTCCTGCTGTTCGAGCGGCTGCTGGTCTCGATCCGCGAGGAAGTGACGCGGATGCTGATGCGTGCCCAGATCCAGGTCGAGCCGGCTCCGTTGCCCGAGCTGCCGGACTTCATCACCCAGCACCTCGATCCCTTCTCGGCCGACGACGACACGGCCGACATCGACGCTGCGGCGCGCGGCTTGCTCACGGGCATGCCGCTCATGAACATCCCGCAGCCCGCGCTTCCCCAGCGTGACGGCGAGGGCGGGGTGGTCGAGGCGCCGATCAGCCGCAACGCGCCGTGCCCGTGCGGGTCGGGCAAGAAGTACAAGCATTGCCACGGGCAGCTCGCGTAGCGCCGGCGCCGGCGGCGCAGGCGAAGGCGATCGACCGGACCGAGCTGAGGCGCGCCTATCGGGTCGACGAGGAAGCGATCGTCCCCGAGCGGGTCCGCCAAGCCCGCCTGAGCGACGGCGAGATTGGCGAGGCGATGGCGACGGCGCGGACGCTGGTTAAGGGCGTCCGCGCGCACAAGCCCTCGGGCGTCGACGCCTTCCTCCACGCCTACGATCTCGGCTCGGACGAGGGCATCGCCATGATGTGCCTGGCCGAGGCGCTGCTGCGAATCCCCGATGCGCACACCGCCGACGAGCTGATTGCCGACAAGCTCTCGGGGCCTGACTGGTCGGACAAGCTCGGTGCGTCCGATTCGGCGTTCGTCAATGCGGCGACTTTCTCGCTGCTGCTGACCGGCAAGGTGCTCGAAGGCGCCAACGACCGTTCGGCCAACTGGAAGGCCGCGCTGGGGCGCGCTGTCGGGCGGCTCGGCGAGCCGGTTGTCCGAACCGCGGTTCGCGAGGCGATGAAGATCCTCGGCCGCAACTTCGTCTTCGGGCGGACCATCGATGAGGCGATGCGCCGCGCGGCGCCGGAGCGTTCGCGGGGCCTCACCCACAGCTTCGATATGCTGGGCGAGGCGGCGAAGACGTTCGAGGATGCGGAGCGCTATGCCGACGCCTATCGCGGCGCGCTCGACCGGATTGCGCAGGAGGCGCAGGGCGGCTTCCGCCAGTCGCCCGGCATTTCGGTGAAGCTCACTGCGCTCCACCCGCGCTACGAATATACCCACCAGGAGGAGGCCGTCGCGGCGGTGCTACCGGTCGTGCGCGAGCTGGCGCTGAAGGCGAGCCGGGCCGACGTCCATTTCACCATCGATGCCGAGGAAGCCGACCGGCTCGAGTTGCAGATGGACGTGTTCGAGGCGCTGCTCGCCGACGACGAGCTGTTCCGCGCCAGTGACAAGGACGGCGGCTGGGGCGGCCTCGGGATCGCCATCCAGGCCTATCAGAAGCGCGCCGCGCCCTTGTGCGACTGGGTCGCCGAAACCGCCCGCGCGCACGGGCGCAATCTCATGGTCCGCCTGGTGAAGGGCGCTTATTGGGACACCGAGGTGAAAGCGGCGCAGGTCGCGGGGCTGCCGGACTATCCGGTGTTCACGCGCAAGGTCGCGACCGACGTTTCCTATCTCGCCTGTGCGAAGACGCTGCTCGCTGCGAGCGACGTCATCTACCCGGCCTTCGCGACTCACAATGCCAATACGATCGGGCAGGTGAAGGCGCTGGCCGCGGGGCGCCCATTCGAGTTCCAGCGCCTGCACGGCATGGGTGAGGAGCTGTACGAGGAGCTGGCCAAGCTCGAGGAGGGCATCGGAGAGCCGCGGACCCCGGTACGCATCTATGCGCC
>DASUXP010000131.1:0-11272 GCA_036377835.1 Sphingomicrobium sp.
TACCTCATCGTGTCCGACTATCGCTCGGCCTATGACAAAAGGTGGCTCGCGGCCGCGAACCGGCTGATCCCGCCCAACGTCTTCTATTTCGAGCATGACGGCCTCGCCGCGAAATATGCGGTGCTGAGCGAGGTCGACTTCCACCGTCTGAACGGCCCGGAGACGAGCAACGTATCGGTCTGGGCGCGCTTTGCGCAGCCGTCACGCCTGGTGTGGGCAGCGGATGAAGCCGCGCGCGCGCGGGCCGTGGACGCGGTGAGCCGTGCCGCTCCGACGCTGCTCATGGCGGCGGGGAGGGGCGAGGGCGAGAAACCGCTCGACTGGTGGCGGCGAGCCTTTTCTTTGACCTATTCGGCCGAGCTTCGGGCCGAGCGCGGCGGCCGCGCCGGGTCCGTCGTCGACGCCGACACGGAGCGGTACGAACGCTTCAGCGACGCGGCGATTGCCGCCATCCCGCACGGCCGTGCCGGGGCTGATTGGGGGTTGCGCCGGTTCGAGGGCAAGGCGCTATCCATGCTTCGCCTCGCCAAGGCGAGCGCGACATTCGCCGGCGGCGCCGACTATATCGTGTGGAAGATCAACCGCCACGCGGGGATGAAAATCGAGCTGAAGCCGTGGCAGCGGCGGCATCCCCTGCTCGCCGGGATTAGCCTCTTGCCCAGGCTGCTGAGGAGCGGGGCGATCCGCTAGCCCCCGCATCCTCACATCGTCGTGTCGGCGAGGTTGGACCGGTATTTGACCTGCGCCTGGCGGTCCGTGATCTCGATATAGACGTGGCTCGGAGGAACGGTGCCTTCTTCGGTGGCGAACCAGATATTGCCGAGTCCCTGTGGGTCGAGAAGCGCGCAAAAACCGTAGAGCCGCTTGCCGTTGGAATCGAAGAAATCGACCCAGGAGCGCGATGCGCGGGTGTTGCTGCCGCATGGCGGCAGGGAAGGGGCCATGGCGAACATCTCCGCCGGATACTGATCCTTGTTCACCACATCATAGCGGTGGCGGACCCAATTCTTCCCGCCGGTGGAATAATGTTCGATGCCGGTGAGCACGAGGACAGGATTGGGCGGCGCGGCCGCAGCGGGGGCAGCGACCGCGAGCATCACGATGGACGCAAGCGCGGCGAGCGCGATCCTGATAAGCCCGAGCGGGCGTGGCGCGCTCACCGGCGTGCCCTCGTAGCGGCGAACTGGCCGTCATCGCCATTGCCGGCGAGCAGATTGTCGCCCGCGCTGACGACCCTGCCGGCAAGGCCGGTGGCGTTGTGCAGGATCGTGCTGGCGCTCACGGTCACCGAGCCCGGGCCTTCGACCGAGATCCCGCGGCTTCCCGGAGTCGAAAAGCCGTGGATCACGCTATTGTGGATCACCACGCTTCCGGCCCTCACCACACGAATCCCGTTCAGGCCGGAGCCCGCGCCGTAAATGTCGAGGCCGCTGAGCAGCACCTTGTCGTTATCGGCAGCGTTGACCACGATGCCGTTGGTGCCGGAGGCGAGCACGCCGGCACCCATTCCGTCGCACAGGATTGCGATGGACTTGGTGATGGTGACGGCGCCGAAGCCGCCGGGATCGAGGCAGTTGATCTCGCCTTTCGCCACCGTCTTCGAAAGCGCGCCGGCGAAGGTCTTGCAGGGCGCCGTGCGGCTGCACGGGTTCATGTCGTCACCGACGCCGGAGACCCAGGTCCGGGCCGCCTGGGCGGAGGCCACGGCCGGCCATGACCCGGCGGCGACAGTGACAATCATGGAAAATACGAGAACGCGGACGCGCAACATGAACTGGCTCCCCCTGACAGCTCCCGATCGATGCCGGGCCCCGCTCGCTTTGTCACGAACGCAGGCGCTGGCGTCAACCTACCGCGGCGCCGGACGAGCGCGGCGGTTCGGTCGCGCTTCGGGCGAGGGCGGCGGCGACCGAGCTCGCCAGCGCGCCGACGGTGAAGGGCTTGCGCAAGAGCTCGTAGCCGCGGAGGTCGTCGCTTTCGCCCTCGCCGACATAGCCGGTGACGAACAGCACGGCGAAATCGCGGGTATGGGTGGCCTTGAGGTGGCGGATCAGCTCGGGGCCGGTCATCTCGGGCATGATCACGTCGGTAATGACGAGATCGAATATGTTGGTCTTGAACAACTCGATCGCCTCGGCGCCGCTGCCGCAGGCGACAGGCTCGTAGTCGAGGTCCTCGAGCGCTCCGACGGTCGCAGTGCGCACCCTCGGGTCGTCCTCGACCAGCAGGATCCGCGCGCCGGGGACATGGGCGTCGGCCTCGGCGCGCTGCTGCGCTGTGGGGTGCAGCCGCACCGGCGCAGCCGCGGCCTCGGTGCGCGGCAGGTAGATGGAAACGGTGGTGCCGCGCCCGACCTGGCTTTCGATCCCGACCTCGCCGCCCGACTGGTGGGCGAAGCCAAAAATCTGGCTGAGGCCGAGGCCGGTGCCCTTGCCCACCGGCTTGGTGGTGAAGAAGGGTTCGAACGCGCGCTCCTTCACTTCGGGGCGCATCCCGCAACCCGTGTCGGTGACGCTGATCTTCACATAATCGCCGGCGCGGATATCGCCGACCTCGTTGGCGGCGACCTTCACGTTGCGGGTGTCGATGCGCATCATTCCCTGGCCGTCCATCGCGTCGCGGGCGTTGACCGCGAGGTTGAGAATCGCATTCTCGAGCTGGTGCGGGTCGACATAAGCGGGCCAGGTATCGGCGGCGAGATCGACCTCGATGCGGATGCGCTCGCCGAGCGTCCGGTCGAGCAGGTCGGACATCCCCGAAATCAGCTCGCGGCTGTCGACCCGCTCTGGGAGCAGCGGCTCGGACCGGGCGAAGGACAGCAGCCGGCGGGTCAGCGCGGCGGCCCGGGTCGCACCCTCCATCGCATTCTGCAGCTGCATCAGCACTTCGCGCCGCGGACCGTTGAGTCGGCGCTGGGCCAGGTCGATCCCGCCGACGACGACGGCGAGCATATTATTGAAGTCGTGCGCGATGCCGCCGGTGAGCTGCCCGACCGCCTCCATCTTCTGCACCTGGCGCAGCTGGGCTTCGGCCGCCTGGCGCTCCTCCGCCTCCGCTTTCAGCGCCTGGTTGGCCTCCCACAATTCCTGGGTGCGCTCGCGCACGGCGAGCTCGAGCGATTCCGCGCGCTCGGTCTCGCTTTCGGCGAAGCGGCGGGCGAGTGCGTTCTGCCGGAGAGCCTGGAACGCGACAACGCCGAGGAACACGGCCCCGAGACCGACGATGATGCCGAGCCAGCTGAGATAGTCGGTGAATCGGTCCGCCTCGGCGGAGAAGAACTGGCTCTGCTGGATGCGTTGGCGAAGCGACGCGCGTTCGCTGGTGATGATCTCATTGAGCTTGGAATCGAGTTGCTCGACCGTCGGCGACTTTTGGGCGCTGTAGAAATAGCCGATGCCACTCTGGCTTTCGCCGCTGATCGCGGCCCGTGCGGCCATCGCGAGCTCGGTTCCGCGACGCTCATAGATCGACTTTAGCTCGAGGACCCGGCGCGTCTGTTCCGGACTCCCGCGAACCAGCTTCTGAAGCTGGTCGATCTGAAAGCCGGCAACCTGCCAGTCGTTGGCGTAAATGCGGCCGCTGGTTTTCTCATCTTCGTCCAGGACGAACAGCGAAAGCGCGGATTCGGCCCGCGAGATGTTGGCGCTGACGTTGCGGACGACGAGGGCGACGTCATAGGAATGGCGCTCGGCCGCGAGCGCCCGCTCCCTCGCGTCGCTCGACATGGCCACGAGAAAGACCATGCCGAGGAGGACGAGGGCTGCGAGGAGCCCGGCCGCCGCCGCGCCGCCGCGGCGCCAGTCGAACCGTACTGCCTCCCCGTCAGGCGTCATGGCTTCAGTCTAGCGGCGTTAACCTTTTGGCGAAAGCCAAAGGTTCCCTGCGGGCGGCTCAGTTGATGCAACCCGTTGCACGGCCCGCCGCAGCGAACATGCCGAGGATCTCGCCGACCTGATCCTCCGTGTGCAGCGCGCACAGCGAGCAGCGAAGCAGGGTCATGCCCGCGGGCGTCGCCGGCGGCCGGGCGAGGTTGACGTACAGGCCCTCCTTCAGGAGCGCCTCCCACATCGCCGCGCCGGTCTCGAGATCGGGCATGATGACGGCGATGATCGCCGACTGCGGCTCGTCGGTGCCGAGCTGGAAGCCGAGCTGGCGCAAGCCGGCGTGGAGGCGCTTCGAATTCGCCCACAGGTGAGCGCGCTTGTCGGCGCTGTCCATCAGCTTGCGGATCGAAGTGGCGGCGGTGGCGACGACGCTAGGGGGAAGCGAGGCGGTGAAGACGTACGGGCGGCAGACCAGGCGCAGGATCTCGAATTTCGGATGGTTGGAGACGCAGAAGCCGCCGACCGTGCCCACCGACTTGGAGAAGGTGCCGATGATGAAGTCGACGTCGTCGATAACCCCTTGGGCTTCTGCGACGCCGCGGCCGTGCTCGCCGATGAAGCCCATCGAATGCGCTTCGTCGACCAGCACCATCGCGCCATGGGACTTGGAGACCGCGATCATCTCCCTCAGCGGAGCGACGTCGCCGAGCATCGAATAGACGCCTTCCAGCACCACGAGCTTGCCGGCGCCTTCGGGCACGCGCTTCAGCCTTTTCTCGAGCGCCTCGATGTCGTTGTGGCGGAAGGGGACGATCTGCGCGTCGCCCATCTTGCACCCGTCGTAGATCGACGCGTGGCTGTCGATGTCGAGGATGATGTAATCGTCCTTGCCGGCGATCGTCGAGATGATCCCGAGATTGGCCTGGTAGCCGGTCGAGAAGACCATCGCATGGTCCATCTCGTAGAAGTCCTTGAGCGCCTGCTCGACCGCCTTGTGGCCGACGTAGGTACCGTTGAGCACGCGGCTTCCCGTCGTGCCCGAGCCGAACTCGTCGAGTGCCTTTTTCCCCGCTGCGATCACGTCGGGATCGAAGGTCATGCCCATGTAATTATAGGTGCCGAGCAGGATCGTGCGGCGGCCGTTGCAGATGGCGACGGTCGGGCTTTCGACCTTCTCCATGACGAGGTTGAACGGGTCAGTGACCCCGCTTTCGAGCAGCGACCGGCGCAATTCGATCTGCGGCTCGAATTTCGAGAAGAGGTCGCTCACGCCTTCAGCCGCTCCAGTGCGTCGACCAGCTGGCCGACGGTCTCGATCTCGGCCTGCATGTTCATCGAAATGATGACGTCGAACTCGTCCTCGATGTTGGCGACGAAATCGAGCACGGTGAGGCTGTCCCACTCGAGGTCCTGGGCGAAGCGCGTCGCCTCGGTGATCGCGACGCCCTTCTTGTTGAAGGGGGCGATCAGCTCGGCGACCTTGGCGTAGGTCTGCTGGCGGTCGGATGATGCTTCGGACATGGCGGGTCCCGTTAGTGCTGAGCCCGCCGTTAAGCAACGCAATGGGGCGGAAAGGCGGCGGTTCTAGAGCCAGCCCTTGTCCGCATACCAGCGCGCGGTCGCGGCAAGGCCCTGGCGGGTTTCGATGCGCGGGTGCCACAGGTCGGGGGGCGGGCAGTGGCCCGAGCTCACCACCCAGTCGGGATGGCAGAAATAAGCGGCGCGGTCGGGCGTGAGCTTGGCGCGGCCGCGGCGGACGAGGCGGTCGATCCGGGCGGCGATGCGCATCAGCGGGCGCGGCGCCGACAGGCTGACGCTGCGACGCCCGACCGCCTGGCCGAGCGCGCGGGCGAACTCCTTGTGGCTCCAGCCGCCCGGAGTCCCGTCGTCGGGCTCGACGATCAGCCGCTTGGGCGCGCTGCGCTGCGCGAGCGCGAGCAGCAAGCGGGCAAGGTCGTCGACGTGGATGAGCGATACGCGGCCGTGCGGCGGGAGCAGGATCAGCCCGCGCCTGGCCATCTTGAAGAGCTCGAGCGTCTCTCTGTCGCCCGGGCCGTACACCGCTGGCGGGCGGACGATGGCCCAGTCGAGGCCGGAGCGCTCGACCAGTTCTTCGGCGCGGGCCTTCGAAGCGCCATAGAGCGAGAGTGCCGGTTCACGCGCGGCGAGCGAGGAGACGTGCACGAACCGGCGCACGCCGCCGGCTGTGGCCGCGGCGAGCATCGCCAGTGTTCCGGCCACATTCCCCTGCTCGAACTCCGCTGCGTCGGACGCGCTGATCACGCCGGCGACATGGACCGCCGCATCGGCGTCGCGCACGAGGTCTTCGAGCGATTGCCGCGCGCCGAGGTTGCCGGCGATCCATTCGAGACCCTCGCGCGGCGGCTGGTCGCGTCGGGTGAGCGCCTTCACCTGATGCCCGGCCGCGAGCGCGGCGTCGATCAGGCGCGACCCGACGAAGCCGGTGCCGCCGGTAACGGCGAGGGTCAGAGCGGCGACCAGGACCGCTCCTCCGCCGCGTCTTCCCGCTCCTGCTCGGCCCCGGTGCCGAGGGTCTCGACGATTCGGTCGAGCAGCGGCTCGATGCCCTCATTGAGCGGGGCGGAGATGGCCACAGGCTCCGAGCCGGCGGCGCTGGCGAGGGCCTTCACCACCTTCGCCAGCTGCTTCCCGTCGAGCATGTCGGACTTGGTGAGGGCGACGATCTCCGGCTTGGTCTCGAGACCGGCGCCATAAGCCTCGAGCTCGCCGCGGACGACCTCATAGGCCTCGGCCGGCTGTTCGCCGGACGCATCGACCAGGTGAAGGAGCAGCCGCGTTCGCTCGACATGGCCGAGGAAGCGGTCGCCGATGCCGGCGCCTTCGGCGGCCCCCTCGATCAGGCCGGGGATGTCGGCGAGGACGAACTCGCGGCCCTTGTGACGCACGACTCCTAGCTGCGGGCGCAGCGTGGTGAAGGGATAGTCGCCGATCTTGGCCGAGGCATTCGTTACCGAATTGAGGAAGGTCGACTTGCCAGCGTTGGGAAGCCCGACGAGACCGACGTCGGCGAGCAGCTTGAGGCGCAGCCACACCCACAGCTCCTCGCCGGCCTCGCCCGTCTGGTGCTGCCGCGGGGCGCGGTTGGTCGAGCTCTTGTAGCTGGCATTTCCGCGGCCGCCCATGCCCCCCTTGAGCAGGGTCAGGCGCTCGCCCTCGCGAGTGAGGTCGGCGAGAAGCGTGCGGTCCTCGTCATCGGCGAGGACCTGGGTGCCGATGGGAACCTTGATGACCAGATCGTCGCCCCCGGCGCCGGTCCTGTTCGAGCCCGCGCCGCCCTTGCCGCGCGGAGCGCGGAAATGCTGCGTGTAGCGGAAGTCGATCAGCGTATTGAGCCCCGGCACCGCCTCGAACACGATGTCGCCGCCCTTGCCGCCATCGCCGCCGTCGGGCCCGCCGAACTCGATGAACTTCTCGCGCCGGAACGACACGGCCCCGGGGCCGCCGGCGCCGGAACGGATGAAGATCTTGGCCTGGTCGAGGAAATGCACGGGTGGGCGTTAGGCGGGGATTGCTGCCTTTGCCAGCCTTGCGGGATATCATCGGCCTGCCGCTGCTCGCCAACGATCAGCCGTAAACCGTTCAACCTGCGGATCATTTCACTGCCTTCATGACTTACGCTCCCCGGTTTGGACGAATCGGGCGGGGGACATGCAGTCGCAACATCCAGCGAAGGTGCGTGAGATGCCGCCGGTCGGCGGCGACGAGCTTGCCGAGGGGCTGATGCTGGTGCGCGCGAGCACGCTCAAGATGATCCGCCTGCAGCTGGCGATGGAGCGGCGCGACCGGCGCGTGGCCCTCGAAGAAGTCGACGACCTTCTCGCCATCGACCGCCGCCTCCAGGACTATCTTGCCGAGGTTCCAGGAAGCGACCGGCAGCTGCTGTTCCGCAAGGAGCTGGAGGCTGAGCGTTCTGCGCTCAACCGCGAGAAGCTGACTCTCGCCGGCGAGGTCATCCGGCGTGAGGTGGCTGCTGCGCCGCAGCAGGAACCGCAGCCGTTCGCGCTCGCCGTTCCCGAGGCGGTTTCGTGGGGAACATTCGCGTTCGTCGAAGACGAGCGCCGCCGGCGGCACCGGGCGATCGGCTGGTTCGTGCTGGTCCTGGTGCTCCTGTCCGCGGCGGGGGTCGCCGCGTGGCTGCTCGGCGGCCTGGAGGCAGGGCCGCAGCTCGTCCGGATCATGGGAGGGATGGGATGATCCAGTCCGACAATATCCTCCGCGCCAAGGAGATCGAGTGCTATGAGGCAATCGGCTCCCTCGACCGGCATGGCGAGATCGTGCGCCTGATCCTCGCCGAGGCGTCGCTTCTCGCCGACAAATATCGCTACGTGCAGCGGCACGACGTTCCCCACGTTCGCGAGCTTTCCGGGCTCATCGACCTCTTGTGGCAGGAGCTCGAGATGGACTCGGCTGCGCCGCGCGAGATCAGTCCGCTCGAGGAACTCGGAACCTATTAACGCGGCCACCGGTACCGCGGAACGCCCGGCACTTCAGCAGCTTGGCAGCGTTTAACCTGCATCAGCCTGGAGCATTCCTTGCCGCACGAACGCATCGTCGCGGTCGGCTTGCTAACCGAGCGCGACCTCAACCTTCTCGGCCCGGCGTTCAACCGCGCCTGGCCGGTCGAACAGACGCGGACATTTACCGAGCTGCTGCGCGCCATTGACGAGGCCGACGAGCAACTGCGTCGCGCGAGCGATGGCCCCGGTCGAACGAAGCCTTCGGACCGCTCGCCTTCTCACGAAGGCGGCTGAGGATGATGCGGAACGAGGATCAGCGTCCGGCCGTCCACGCGCCATGAATTGAGCTGGGACAGGAAGTTCATCCCGATCACGTCCATGTCGCCGAGGCCGGGCGAGGTGACGACCTTGAGGTTGCGGGCGACGATATTGCCGACCCGAAGCTCATCGACCGAGCCGGTGCGCGCCGGAGCGGCGCCGTTGGCGGTGCGCAGGATCACGGGGGCGAAGGTCAGCTCCTTGTCCACCCCGGCGGCTTCGGTCGTCGCCTGGGAGAGCGCGGTGACGGTCGCCCCGCTGTCGATCAGCATCCGCCGCTTGACCCCGTTGATCGACGCATTGACCCAGAAATGGCCGTCATTGGCCATGCGCACGCGCAGCTCGTTGCCGACCACCTTCTGGCTGTCGAGGCCGAGACGCTCGGTGATCCTGGCAAGGCCCGGCTGATACGGCGCCTGCTGCAGGACGATGAAGATGAGGAACGCGAGCATCGCCAGCGAAAAGAGCCAGCGAATCAGGCGACCGACCACCGGCAGCCGCTGCAGCACGAGGATGAAAACGGCGGCGAGCACCGCATAGAGCGCCAGCTGCTGCCATTCGGAGCCGGTGTTCAGGGGCATTGCAGCGCGCTCAACCGGCCACGCGGTGCGAAGTTCAACCGGTCCCTCACTCGCGCGGGTGGTCGCGGTCGATCTGCCGCCGCAGCCGCTCCGCGGCATGATCGCGGGCCGTGTCGCGCGACAGGCCGAGGGCCTCGGCGATCGGGTCGCCGAGCAATGCGTCGCCGAGCGCGAGCAGGACCAGCCACAAGGTCGTTTCCGGCACCCGGTGATCCTCGTGCCCGACGCTGAGCTCGGCGACCAGCTCGCGGATCGCCTGGAGGATCGGGCCGAGCGCGTCGCGGTTGCCGTTGAGGATCATCCAGGCCGCGAGCGCCCCGGCGCCGCCCTTGCCGAAGGCGTCGAAGGTCATGTCGACAATGTCGCGCGCGTCAGCTTCCCCGGCACGGGCGCGCTCAACCGCTTCCGCGATCTTGCCGGTGACGCGGCCGGCAAGCGCGCGCGCAAGCTCGGCCTGGAGCCCGGCGGCCGATCCGAAATGGTGCAGGAGATTGGCATGGGTCCGCCCGACCTCGCCCGCCACCGCCTTCAGGGTCACTGCCTGGGGGCCCTGCTCGAGCAGCAGCCGGCATGCCGCGTCGAGCGCGACGGAGCGGCTTTCTTCAGGGTTGAGGCGTTTGCGGGTTATTGACACTGGTGTAAGTTACAATAGGTTGAGCTCATGACCACTGCGACCCTGCCCACGCCTGCCGACCTCAGCATCACGCCGCGCGACCGCCGTTTCGGGCGCGAAGCGAGCACCCCGCGCCTATGGCACGGCGGGCGCGTCGAAGCGACCGCAATCTACAATGCGCTGTCCAGCACCTTTCCCATCGGCGAAGCCTATTTCGTCGAGAGCGTGCGCGCCTTCCGCGAGGGCACGCCGCCCAAGCTCGCCGAGGAGATCAAGGCGTTCACCACTCAGGAAGTCATCCACAGCCGCGAGCATGACGCCTTCAACAAGCGCGCCGCGGAAGCCGGCTATGACCTTTCGGCGCTCGAGCAGCGGGTCGAGCAGCGGCTGGCGGTCGCCCGGGCGCGGGCGCCGATTGCAAATGTCGCCGCGACCATGGCGCTGGAGCATTTCACCGCGATCCTCGCGCACCAGCTGCTGCTCGATCCGCGGCATCTCGAAGGCGCGGACCCCGAAGCCGCGGAGCTGTGGCGTTGGCATTCTTGCGAGGAGATCGAGCACAAGGGCGTCGCCTATGACACCTGGCTCTACGCGACGCGCGAGTGGCCGCGCTGGAAGCGGTGGAAGGTGAAGGCGAAGGTGATGCTCTACGTCACTCGCAACTTCCTCGTCGACCGCACCGCCGGAGCGCTGGAGCTGATGCGGCAGGACGGCGTGACCGGGCTTCGCGCGTGGCGGCTGCTGCTGTGGTACCTGTGGGTCAAGCCGGGCATGTTCCGCAAAATCGCGGGCGCCTGGCTTAAGTTCTTCCTTCCCGGCTTCCACCCGTGGAACGAGGACGATCGCCACTTGCTGCGGGCGTATGACGCCGGCGCGGCGGACGCGCCGGCGCCCAAGCGGAAGGTGCGGCGCGCCGCTTAGCCCTGCTCCCCGGCGAAGGCCGGGGTCCAGGGCGCTGCGAAGCAGCGGTCGCTCGGCTGAAGCGCGCCGCGCTCGTGGACCCCGGCCTTCGCCGGGGAACTAGGCCGCCAGCGGCTCCGATTCCTCGACCGTCGCCGCATCCTTCAGCCGCAGCCGCATCAGCCGCGCGGGGACGTCCATGCCGCGCGCGCAGCTCATCCTCGGGGCGATCAGCCCGGTCGGCTCGAAGCCAAGCTTCTCGAGGACGCGCGCGGATGCCGGATTGTCGACGAAATGCGATCCTTCGACGCTCGCCAGCCCGAGCGTCCGGGCGATGTCGATCAATGCCTTGCATGCTTCCGTCGCAATGCCGCGGCCCCAATGATCGCGGGCGATCCAATAGCCGAGCTCGACCGCGCCGGACGGGCGGCGCCCAAGCCCGCAGGCGCCGGCCAGCCTCGGCTCCGTGGCGGTACGCTCCAGGATCAAAAACGAGGGGAGAATCGGGTCGCGCGGACTCGCGAGGAATGCTTCTGC
>DASUXP010000132.1:0-6509 GCA_036377835.1 Sphingomicrobium sp.
CCAGGCTTCGAAGCCGCCGAAGCCGATCTCGGCCCGGCGGAGTTGCCCGCGGTCGAGCCACAGGCAACTCCTGGTCAGCCGGGCGAGGAAGGTGCGGTCGTGGCTGATTGCGATGAACGCCCCCTTGAACCGCTTCAGCCATTCCTCGAGCCATTCGATCGCGGCGAGGTCGAGATGGTTGGTCGGCTCGTCGAGCAGCAGCACGTCGGGCTGCTGCGCGAGTGCGCGGGCGATCGCCGCCCGGCGCCGCTCGCCGCCGCTGGCGGTTGCGGTCGGCCGCGAGAGATCGACGCCCAGCTGGCCGGCGATTGCCTCCGCCTCGTGCGCGGCGGGAGCGCCCGCGCCCGCCAGCACCCAGTCGGCGAGGGTCTCGAATCCCGCCATGGACGGGTCCTGCTCGAGGAGGACGACATTCGTGCCCGGAACGATCGTGCGTTTGCCCGCGTCCGGGTCGATCATCCCCGCGAGGCACTTGAGCAGCGTCGTCTTGCCGGCGCCGTTGCGGCCGATGAGCGCGAGCCGGTCGCGCGCGCCGACGCGGATGTCGAGGCCGCGGAGCAGCCAGCCTTCGCCCTGGATGAGGCCCAGGTCTTCGTAGGAGAGGATCGGCGCAGCCATGGCCGCGCCCCTAGCTTCTCCTCCTGGCAATTTCGAGGGGAGGACAAGGACCCTGAACGCGCCCGTTCAGCGACATTCATTACGCATTCAATGCCTTCTGCTAGAACCTCCGCCGACGAGAGTCGCGTATGAGCCTGTTTCGCACCCTTCTCGCGGCCGTGATTGCCGCCGCCGTGACCAGCGCGCCTGCGCTGGCCGACCCGCCGCGCGACGCCGACCGGGCCTTCCGGGCGAAGGAACAGGGCCGTTCGATGCCGCTGCCGCAAATCGAGCGCCGGGTGCTGCCGTTCATGGGCGGCGCCGACTATCTCGGACCGGAGCTGAACGGCGGCGTTACCCGAATGAAGTTCATCCAGAACGGCCGCGTGATCTGGGTCGATGTCGACCCGCAGACCGGCAAGATCATCCGCCGCTCCCGGCCGTGATCGTTCCGCTCCCGGATTGACATTCACTTCGGGTTCACCAGCTTTGTTCCGGTTAGGCAACCGATTGCCGCAAGGCGGGTTGACGGCGCGAACATGAACAGCTCCAGGAAGCAACGATGCGCGTTCTGATCGTCGAAGACGAACCCAATCTCGGTCGCCAGCTGCGCTCGACCCTGGAGGGCGCCGGCTATGCCGTGGACCTCGCCACGGACGGCGAGGACGGGCACTATCTGGGATCGACCGAGAATTACGACGCGGTGATCCTCGACCTTGGCCTGCCCGAGGTCGACGGGCTCACGGTGCTCGACCGTTGGCGCAAGGAAGGCCGCAAGATGCCCGTCCTCGTGCTCACCGCCCGCGACAGCTGGTCGGACAAGGTCGCGGGCCTGGATGCCGGCGCCGACGATTATCTCGCCAAGCCGTTCCAGACCGAGGAGCTGATCGCGCGGCTGCGGGCGCTGATCCGCCGCTCGGCGGGGATCGCCAGCTCCGAGCTCATCGCAGGCGACATCCGCCTCGACACCCGCTCCGGCAAGGTCACCAAGGCCGGCGAGCCGGTGAAGCTCACCGCCCAGGAGTACAAGCTCCTCTCGTACCTCATGCACCACAAGGGTAAGGTGGTGAGCCGGACCGAGCTGATCGAGCACATCTACGACCAGGACTTCGACCGCGATTCGAACACCATCGAGGTGTTCGTCACCCGCATCCGCAAGAAGCTCGGCGCCGACGTGATCACCACCATCCGCGGCCTCGGTTACAGCCTCGAGGACCCCGGCAGTTGAACGACCAGGCCGCCCCGGTGACGGCGGCGGCTCCACCCGCCGTCAGGAGGAGCCGGACCGAGCGGCGCCGCATGGGCTCGCTGACCCGGCGGATGATCGGCATGGCCGCGCTGTGGATCGCGGCGCTGCTGCTGATCGGTGGCTTTGCGCTCGACCGGGTGCTCAGCCGCTCGATCGTCGACAATTTCGACAACCAGCTGGTGTTCGTGCTCAATTCGATGATCGCGGCGTCGGAACTCGGCCCCGACGGCGAGGTGCGCTTCAACCGCCCGCCCGCGGACCAAAGGTTCATCGAGCCTTATTCCGGGCTCTATTTCCAGATCAGCGGCGAAGGCGCCGACACCTTCGCGTCGCGCTCGCTGTGGGACCGGCGGCTGCGGGTCGCGGACAGCCACGACGACGTGAAGCCGCACCTCTACGACAGCGACGAATTCTCGACCGCCGATCACGCGGAGCCGCTGCGCATCGCCGAGCGCGACGCCATTCTTCCGGGCTCGCCGGTCAAGTGGCGCTTCCAGGTCGCGCAGTCGCGCGAGACGATCGACGACCAGATCCGGAGGCTGCGCTCGACCCTCATCTGGAGCTTCACGGCGCTCGGCGCCGGCCTCCTCATCCTCGCCGCATTGCAGACGGTCTACGGCCTGTGGCCGCTGCGCCGAGTGCGCCGAGAAGTGGCGTCGATCCGCTCGGGCGAGATGACCCGCATCAGTTGGGATTTCCCGGCGGAGATCCGGCCGCTGACCGAGGAGATCAACCAGCTCCTCTCCCACAGCGAGGCGCAGGCCGAGGAAGCCAGGCGCCACGCGGGCAACCTCGCCCACGCGCTGAAGACCCCGCTGACGGTGATCACCAACGCCGCGACCGCGGACTCGCCCGACCTCGACGATACCGTCATCCGCGAATCCGCGGCGATGCGGCGGCAGATCGACCACCATCTGGCGCGTGCCCGAGCGATTGGCCGGCGCGCCTCGGCGCACGCGCGCGCGCTCGTGTGGGAGAGCCTGGAGGCCGTAGAGCGCGCCGTCGACCGGCTCTACGAGGGCGTTACCGTCGATATCGCCGGTAACCACGCCGCCGAAGTGCGCGTCGAGCGACAGGACCTCGACGAGATGCTCGGCAATCTGGTCGAGAATGCCGCCAAGTACGGCGGCGGGCGGGTGTTCGTCACGGTCGAGAGCAAGGCCGACGTCGTGGACATCATCATCGAGGACGACGGCCCCGGAATCCCGGAGGCGCAGCGCGAGGCGCTCTTCGCGCGCGGGGCGCGGCTCGACACCAGCAAGCCCGGCACCGGCCTCGGCCTCGCCATCGTCCGCGACGTCGCCGAAATCTACGGCGGTCGGGTCACGCTCGAGCAGAGCGAGGATTTGGGCGGGCTGCTGGCTCGCCTGACCCTCCCCTCGGGCTAAGGCGGCTGCCGCTTCGTCGAACTAGGCTTTGACGCCATCGGGCCGAGGGTGCATGAAGCGCCGCTCAGTCCGGAGGGGATTTATCGATGAAGATCAAGATGTTGGCGCTCGCCGCCGCGAGCCTGCTGGCGACCGTGTCGATTGCCGCCGACGCGGCCCCGAAATTCGGCACCTGGGGCTATGACGCGACGGCGATGGACTCGTCGGTGAAGCCGGGCGACGACTTCTTCGATTACGTCAACGGCAGCTGGTTCAAGCGGACCGAGATCGCCGCCGACCGTACCTTCGCCGGAATCGACTCCGTCCTCAACGACCAGATCGAGCGCGACGTCCGCGCGATTGTCGAGGACATGGCCAAGGACCCTGCCGCCAACGGCCGGCTCGGCCAGCAGATCGGCGATCTCTACGCGAGCTGGATGGACGAGGACCGGGTCGAGCAGCTCGGCACGGAGCCGCTGAAGCCCTATCTGACGCGGATTGCCGCGGTGACGACCCGCGGCGAGCTCGTCGATCTGTTCGCCGAGCCCGGTTTCGACTCGCCGGTCGGTCTCTTCATCATTCCGGACTTCAAGAACCCGACGCGCTACGCGCTCTACGCCTCGCAAGGCGGCCTCGGCATGCCCAACCGGGACTATTACCTCCTCAAAGGCGAGAAATACGACGCGTACCGCAAGGCCTATCGCGACTACGTCATCCAGATGCAGAAGCTCGCGGGCATCGCCGATGCCGAAGCGAAGGCCGACCGCATCATCGCGCTCGAAACACAAATCGCCAAGATCCACTGGACGCCCGAGCAAAGCCGCGACGTTGACAAAATCTACAACCTCATGACCCGCGCCCAGCTGCGCACCTTCGCTCCGCAGCTGCAGTGGGATCGCGCGCTGGCCAAGCTCGGCCTGCCGAAGGTCGACAAGGTCATCGTCGCGGAGAAGAGCGCGGTCCAGGCCGAAGGGAAGCTCTTCGCCTCCGTCCCGCTCGAGACGTGGAAGGACTGGACCGCTTTCCACTTCATCAGCGGCAACGCCCAGTTCCTGCCGCGCGCGTTCGACCAGGCGAAGTTCGATTTCTATTCGAAGACCTTGCGC
Source organism: Sphingomicrobium sp. (assembly GCA_036377835.1). Classification (GTDB taxonomy): domain Bacteria; phylum Pseudomonadota; class Alphaproteobacteria; order Sphingomonadales; family Sphingomonadaceae; genus Sphingomicrobium. Next base: position 4,320 of record DASUXP010000132.1, read on the forward strand.
GACGTGCCGGCGCAGCGCGCGCGGTGGAAGCGCGGAGTCGACATGGTGAACGGGGCGCTCGGCGAGGGAGTCGGACAGATTTACGTCCAGCGCCATTACCCGGCCGAGAGCGATCGGCAGATGCACGAGCTGATCGACAACATCCGTGCCGCGTTGAAGGACAAAATCCAGAACAACAGCTGGATGGACGCGCCGACCAAGGCGAAGGCGCTCGAGAAGCTGGCGACCTTCGACCCGCGCATCGGGCACCCGCCGAAGTACATCGATTATTCGTCGCTGGTGGTGAAGCGCGATGACCTGCTGGGCAATGCGATCCGCTCGAACGACTTCGACTGGAAACTCATGCTGTCGCGTTTCCCCAAGCCGGTGGACCGGACGCTGTGGGACATGCTGCCGCAGACAAACAACGCTTATTACGACCCGACCCAGAACCAGATCACTTTCCCCGCCGCGATCCTGCAGCCGCCCTATTTCGACCCCAACGCCGATCCGGCGTCCAATTACGGCAGCATCGGCGCGACGATCGGGCACGAGATCGGCCATGGCTTCGACGACCAGGGGCGCAAGTTCGACGCCCACGGCAAGCTTGCGGACTGGTGGAGCGTCAGCACGGCCAAGCTCTACACCGCGCATGCCGACAAGCTCGTCGCGCAGTACAACAGCTACGAGCCGATCCCCGGCGTGCACATCAAGGGTCAGTTGACGCTCGGCGAGAACCTCGGCGACCTCGGCGGCCTCGAAGTCGCTTATGCCGCGTACCGCAAATATGTCGCCGACCACGGCGAGCCGCCGGTCATCGACGGGCTGACCGGCGACCAGCGCTTCTTCATAGCCTACGGCTACAGCTGGGAAACCAAGCAGCGCGAAGGTGCGCTCCGCGCGCAGCTGCTCACCAACGAGCACAGCCCCGCCAAGTACCGGGTGAACGGCGTCGTGCGGAACATGGACGCCTGGTATAAGGCCTTCAACGTCCAGCCGGGCGACAAGATGTACCTCACCCCCGAGGAGCGGGTGCACGTCTGGTAGGCGGCTAGGAAAAACGGCGCTGCCCGGCTAGGGCGGCGCCGTGACCGCCAGCATCCACCCCCTCCGCGCCAAGGGCGAGCCGTCGCTCGACCCCATGATTGGGCTCGTCGCCGAGGACATGAACGGCGTGAATGCCGTCATCCTCGAGCGGATGCAGAGCAAGGTGGCGCTGATCCCGGAGCTTGCCGGCCACCTCATCGCCGGCGGCGGCAAGCGGATGCGGCCTATGCTGACGCTCGCCTGCGCCAGCCTGCTCGGCTACCCCGGCACGCGCCACCACAAGCTCGCCGCCGCGGTCGAGTTCATCCACACCGCAACCCTGCTTCACGACGACGTGGTCGATGGCTCGGGAATGCGCCGAGGAAAAAGGACGGCGAACCTCATCTGGGGCAATCCCGCTAGCGTGCTGGTCGGCGATTTCCTGTTCAGCCGCGCCTTCGAGCTGATGGTGGAGGACGGGTCCTTGAAGGTGCTGCGCATCCTCAGCCATGCATCGGCCGTGATCGCCGAGGGCGAGGTCGAGCAATTGACCGCGCAGCGCCAGATCGAGACCGACGAGGACCAGTATCTCACCATCATCAGCGCCAAGACCGCCGCGCTGTTCGCCGCGGCATGCCGGGTGGCACCCGTCGTCGCCGAGGCGAGCGAGGACGCCGAGCTGGCGCTCGAATGTTACGGCAAGAACCTCGGGATCGCCTTCCAGCTCACCGACGACGTGATCGATTATGCGTCGGACGCGGCAACGATGGGCAAGGGCGTCGGCGACGATTTCCGCGACGGCAAGATGACCCTTCCGGTCATCCTCGCCTTCGCTCGTGGCAATGAGGCGGACCGTGCCTTCTGGCGCGAGGCTGTGTCAGGCGTCCGCATCTCCGACGCCGACCTCGATCACGCGGTCGGACTGCTGCGCTCGACCGGCGCGCTCGCCGATACCATCGAGCAGGCGCGCCATTACGGCCGTCGGGCGATCGATGCCCTGGCGATGTTCCCCGCGAGCAAGGCCAAGGCGGCGCTGGTCGAAGCGGTCGAGTTCGCCGTCGCCCGCGCTTACTGAGGCGCCTTGATTCCGCGGCCTCACTTTGCCAACGCAGCGGCATGACCATCGCCCGCATCACCGAGTTCGACCGGCGAACGACGCAGTCGGGCAAGGCGAACACCGGCCGC
>DASUXP010000133.1:0-3740 GCA_036377835.1 Sphingomicrobium sp.
CGCACCACCATGTCGGCGCGGCTCGCCAGCCAATCGACGATCTTGCCCTTGCCTTCGTCGCCCCACTGGGCGCCGATGACGGTCACGTTTCCCACTTGTTTGTGTCCTGCTGCGTGAGCCCGCGCGGCTCTACGGCGAAGGGGGGCAGACGTCTAGCAGATGGAGCGTCGGCCGTCAGAGGGACGCTCCGCGGCAGGATTTCGGAGCGGCCCTCATCGGGGGCTCGACGATTACATGACGAGCAGGATGAAAGCCGTCAGACCGACGATCGCACCGACCGGGATCAGCAGGATCTGCGTCGCGGCGGCAGAGGTCGGAAGCGGGCCGGTGTGCGTCGTTACCGTTCGCGGCCAGGGGCGCGGCGGGCACTTCGACTGCGTGCACAGTGCCGCCGGCAGGCCGAGGGTCATCAGGGCGAAGAAACCCGCCGTGAAGACGTCGAGCGTCGCTCGCCCGTCGGTCGTGAAAACGAGGATGAACAGGCCGAACAAGATACCCCACGCGCCGAGGAATGCTTTCCAGACGCCTCCCGGAATGTCCCGGAACGGGCGCATCTCGTCCGCATCTGGCGGGCTGACCAGCTGGTCGGCTTCGTCGATCAGTTCGGGCATCGGGCGCATGGCACTCTCCGCATGACCTACCGAGAGGCATGTGGGCCTCAACCATCAATGAAGCAAACGAATACTATTTCTATTTGACAGCAAGAAAACTCATCTAATCTCGAGATCGTGCGACCGACCGAAGACCGTTGCGCACGCGCTCGATCAGCCGTTCGTCGGCTTTCGCCGAATAGAGGGCGTAGATAGAATAGGAGAAGCGCGGCTTGCGCGGGACGAGATGCAGGCGGCCGCTTTCAAGGTGCGGCCGGACCGCCTCCATGCGGAAATAACCGCTGCCGCCGACGGTCAGGATATAATCGAGCGCGAGCGGACCGTGATTCACCGACAGGACCGGGCTCGGCGCGTCGGGAAAGGCGCTATGGTGATTGGCGCGGAACTCCGAGCTCCAGTCGACGAAAACCTCGTTCTCGGTCGCGCCGTCCCCATCGGTGTCAGTCGTCACGGCGACCAGCGCCTCGTTGAGCAGGAGCTCGGCGACGACTCCGGTGCGAAGCGGCGGCGCATAGACGACCGCGAGGTCGAGCATCCCTTCCTGCACCTGGTCGACGAGGCGTTCGGGAACGTCGATGTGGGCGCGGATGGCGACGTCGCCGCACTCCCTCCTCATCCATACGAGCCAATCGAGCAGCAGCGGGTCCCACAGGCTGTGTTCGCCCCCGACGGTGACGACATTCTCGCGACCGACCGGCATGGCGACGTCGTGACGCGCCCGCTCCCATAGCTGCACCAGAGTCGTCGCATAGCGCAGGAAATGCTCGCCGGCCGGGGTCAGCTTCGCTCCGGCCTTGTTGCGCACGAACAGCTGGCGATCGAGCTGGTCCTCGAGCACGCGCACGCGGGCGCTCACCGCGGTCTGCGTCACGTGGAGGTTCGCTGCGGCGCGCACGAAGCTGCCCGTCTTGACGATTTCGAGGAAGGTCCGGGCAGCGACGATGTCCATCTTATATGCAAAATCCTCGATATAAAGCAGCAATTCTATGCGTTTGCTTGATAGCCTACCGGTATACATATGGGAAGGGTGCTCGCGGAGCGTCGGCGTCCTGAAGCTTCGCGGCTGAAGGAGGTTCGATATGAGATGGCACAGAGAAAGGGACTATCACGGGTCCCGCACCTACTCGGCGGAGGAGCCGTCGATCAGCCAGGTCAGCCTGACGATTGCATGGCTGTTCGCGATGCTTCGCGGCAAGTTGCGCAAGGCCGGCCCTCGGCCGAGTTCGACGGTATTGCTGCACGACGGCAAGCACAGCTTTTCGCTCCTCGGAGCGAACGACGACGCCCGGCGCGATATCGCCGAGTGCGCGTTCCCGACCAAGCCCGCCGCCGTGAACCACTGCGACTGGCGCGTATTGCCGTAGCGCCCGCCGGAGCCGCCTAGAAACTCAGCGGCACGACCTGCAGCACGCCGGGAAGATCATGCAGCTGCCGCGCGACGTCCGGCGTGATCGGATCGTCGACCGCGACCAGCGCGACGGCTTCCCCGGCCTGCTTGCGGCGGCCGAGATTGAAGGTCGCGATGTTGATTGCGTTCTCGCCGAGCCTGGTCCCGAGCGCTCCGATGAAGCCCGGCGCATCGCTGTTGACAATGTAGATCATCTGGCCGGCGAGCTCCGCTTCGACCCCGATCCCGAAGATCGATACCAGCCGCGCGGCGCGGTTGCCGAACAATGTTCCCTCGACGCGCTTCTCGCCGTGCTCGGTCCCCACTGTGACCGCGACCAGCGTGTGATAGTCGCCCTCCGCCTCGTTGCGAATTTCGCGCACCGCGATTCCGCGCTCCTTCGCCAGATAGGGCGCATTGACCATGTTCACCGTGTCCGACCAGCTGCGCATCACACCCGCGAGCACCGCGCCGGTGATGGGCTTGATGTTGAGCTCCGCCGCGGCGCCTTCGACCTCGACGTCGATCGAGCGGATTTCGGTCCCGGCGATCTGCCCCACCAGCCGCCCGAGCTTCTCGGCGAGCGCCATGTAGGGGCGCAGGCGCGGCGCTTCCTCGGCGGAGAGCGAGGGGACGTTCACGGCGTTGGTGATTCCGCCCAGCAGCAGGAAATCGCTCATCTGTTCGGCGATCTGGATCGCGACATTGACCTGCGCCTCGGTGGTCGAGGCGCCGAGGTGCGGCGTGCAGATGAGCCCGCGAGTTCCGAACAGCAGGCTATCCGTGGCAGGTTCCACGGCGAAGACGTCGAGCGCAGCGCCTGCGACATGGCCGCTGTCGAGCGCGTCCTTGAGCGCCGCCTCGTCGATGAGCCCGCCGCGCGCGCAATTGACGATGCGCACGCCCGGCTTCGTCCTGGCGATCGCGTCGCTGGACAGGATGCCGCGCGTCTGGTCCGTCAGCGGGGTGTGCAAAGTGATGAAGTCGGCTCGGCTCAGCAGCTCGTCGAGCTCGACCTTCTCGACACCCAGTTCCACCGCTCGTTCGGGCGACAGGAACGGGTCGTAAGCGGCGACCTTCATTTTGAGCCCGTGCGCCCGGTCGGCGACGATCGAGCCGATATTGCCGCAACCCACGAGGCCGAGCGTCTTGCCCGACAGCTCGACGCCCATGAAGCGATTCTTCTCCCACTTGCCCGCCTGCGTGCTCTGGTTGGCGTCGGGGATCTCGCGGGCGAGCGCGAACAGCATCGCGATCGCATGCTCGGCGGTGGTGATCGAATTGCCGAACGGCGTGTTCATGACGACGATGCCGCGAGCCGAAGCGGCGGGGACGTCGATCGTGTCGACGCCGATCCCCGCGCGGCCGATCACCTTCAGCCGCGGCAGCGCGGCGTCCATGATCGGCGCGATGACCTTGGTCGAGCTGCGCACCGCGAGGCCATCGTAATCGCCGATGATCGCGGCCAGCTCATCTACGGCGAGGCCCGGCTTCTCGTCGACCTCGATCCCCCGCTCGCGGAAGATCGCCGCCGCGCGGGGGTCCATCTTGTCGGAAATCAATACGCGCACTTGTTCGCTCACGCCGTCGCCTCCCAGGCCCAGTCGAGCCAGGGCGTCAGCGCCTCGAGATCGCGCTGTTCGACCGTACAGCCGCACCAGATGCGCAAGCTCGGCGGGGCGTCGCGGTGGTTGGCGATGTCATAGGCGACGCCTTCCTTCTCCAGCGTCGCTTCCATGCCC
>DASUXP010000134.1:0-15639 GCA_036377835.1 Sphingomicrobium sp.
GACGAACTCGGTCTGGCCGTCGTCTTCATATTTCCCACCGGGGCCGTCATAGACGGGCCGGATGCCCCTGGCGTGAATCCCGCCCCACGGGTCGCCATCGTCTTCGGAGGCGATCACCTGCAGCCACAGCTCGCGGTGAACATCGGTCAGCGGAAGCTTGATGCCGAGGTCGATCGGCGGATCATCGTCGCTGATGTCCTGCATGAGGAAGCCGGGGTTGCCGAGCATGGCGCCGGTTTCGACGTCGCCGACGCCGAAGGCGAAGCTGAGCTCTCCCGAACCCGTCGAATCGCTGTCGTCATGGACGTCGAGCATCTCGTAGAAGACATCGACGTCGCGCCGGCCGGTGATGAACTCGCCGGTCACGACCGCCTTGTTCGGGCTGGCCGGATCGTTGGTCGGGCCGAAGGCCTCGATCCTGAAGCTGTGCTTGCGGTTGATGAGCAGCGCGGTCTCGATCCCGAACTCCACCTGGTGCCGGCGCCTCAGCCCGCCGAACAGGGGCATCCTGCCGTCGACCCAGGTGCCGTTGTCGAGCCGGATTTCGGTCGTCGGGATGGTCGGCAAATTGGTGCGAAAGGATATGCGGACGGTGTCGATCCCCGGCTTCACCACCAGGTTGGTGATCATCTGCGGCCGCGCCGGCGCGACATAGGATTGGGCGAACCCCGCGGCGAGCTCCTGGCGTAGATCGTAGGTGGAGACGACCAGGCTTTGCAGCTCCATATTGTCGGTCGTCCGCTTCAACGAGAGGCGGTAGCTGCTGCCGAGGCTCACATCGAGCGGCAGGTTGGTCCCGCCCGGAGCGCCGGCGCCCTGGCCGGGGATCGGAACCTCGGCCCCCTGATTCTCGGAAACGTAAATGATGCCCGCGGCGCCCCTTGGGTCCTCGGTTTGCCAACTGACGAAGGTCTGGCCTTTTCCGGTGCCGTAGATGCCGACTGGGTTCGGCGACGCGCTTAGCTGTGCCATGACGATCTCCCCTCGAGATCAACGGTCCGGATTACTACGGCTGTGCGGGCTCCGCAACGCGGCGCGGCCGATCGCGGCTGGAATTGCCCGCCGCCCTTCGCTAGCCCGCTTGCGATGAGCAAGCTCCCCGTACTCGTCACCGGCGGCGCCGGCTATATCGGTAGCCACGCCGTGCTCGCGCTGCGCGATGCGGGGTGGCCGGCGGTCGTGGTCGATGACCTCTCGAACGGCGCGCGCGAAGTGGTGCCGGATGACGTGCCCTTCTACCACGGGTCGATCGCGGAGCGCGTCCTCGTGGACAGCATCATCGACGAGCGGGGGATCGGCGCGATCATGCATTTCGCCGGCTCGATCGTCGTTCCGGAATCGGTCGAGCAGCCGCTCAGTTATTATGCCAACAACACGGTGGCGACCCATGCGCTGATCGGCGCGGCGGTCGATGCGGGCGTGAAGCACATCCTCTTTTCCTCCACCGCCGCGGTGTACGGCGCGCCGGATCGGGTGCCGATCGTCGAGACCGATTCCAAGCAGCCGATCAACCCTTATGGCGCGTCCAAGCTGATGAGCGAGCGGATGCTCGACGACTGCTCGTCGGCCTATCCGTTCAACTATGGCGCGCTTCGCTATTTCAACGTCGCCGGCGCCGACCCGCAGGGGCGGTCGGGCCAGATCGGCCGCGGCTCGACCCATTTGATCAAGGTCGCGGTCGAGGCGGCGGTCGGCAAGCGCGACCGGGTCGCGGTCTACGGCAGCGATTATCCGACGCCCGACGGGACGTGCATCCGCGATTACATTCACGTCAGCGACCTCGCCGCCGCCCATGTCGCCGCGCTCGAATGGCTGATCGCGCACCCGCAGGAAAACCTCGTGCTCAACTGCGGCTACGGGAAGGGCCTGTCGGTGCTGGAGGTGCTCGATGCGGTCGACCGCGCCAATGGAACGCCGCTCGAGCGGGTGATGGAAGGCCGCCGCGCGGGCGACCCGCCGATGCTGGTCGCGGGCAACGCACGGCTGCTGGAGACGCTCGACTGGCGCCCGGCCTACGCCGACATCGACAGAATCGTCGGCGACGCGCTCGCGTGGGAGCGCAAGCTCGCGGGCAATGGCGGCTGACCACATCCTCGCCATCGACCAGGGCACGACCTCGACCCGTGCCATCCCGTTCGACCGCGAGGCGCGACCTGTTTCGAGCGCCCAGCGCGAGCTGACCCAGCATTATCCGCGGCCGGGTTGGGTCGAGCATGACCCGGAAGAGATCTGGCAAAGCGCCCTCGCGACGGCGCGAGAGGCGATCGCCGCTGTCGATGCTTCGCGCATCGCCGGCATCGGAATTACCAACCAGCGTGAGACCGCGGTGGTGTGGGATCGCGCGACCGGCGAGCCGATCTACCCGGCCATCGTGTGGCAGGACCGGCGCACCGCGGACGCCTGCGCGAAGTTGAAAGCCGAGGGTGCGGAGCCGCTAGTGCAGTCGAAAACGGGCTTGCTGCTCGATCCCTATTTCTCGGCGACGAAGGTTGCGTGGATCCTCGATAATGTGCCCGGCGCCAGGACGCGCGCGGAGAAGGGCGAGCTCGCCTTCGGGACGGTCGACAGCTTCCTTTTGTGGCGGCTGACCGGCGGGGCAGTGCATGCGACGGACATCACCAATGCCAGCCGGACGATGGTGTACGACATCCGCCAGCAGCGCTGGGACGGCGAGCTGTGCCGCCTGTTCGGCGTACCCGAAGCGATCCTTCCGCAAGTCCGCGACAACAGCGGGATGTTCGGCCTGACCGCGCCCGGCCTGTTCGAGCGGCAGCTGCCGATCTCGGGCATGGCCGGGGACCAGCAGGCGGCGCTGTTCGGGCAGCGCTGCTTCGAGCCCGGAATGGTCAAGTCGACCTACGGCACCGGCTGTTTCATGCTGCTCAACACCGGCGATGAGGCGGTCAGGTCGAACAACCGGCTGCTGACCACCCCGGCCTACCGGATTGGCGGCAGCACCCATTATGCGCTCGAAGGTGCGATCTTCGTCGCCGGCGCGTCGATCAAGTGGCTGCGCGACAGCCTCGACATTATCGCCGAAGCCTCGGCGGCCGAAGGGATGGCGCGACGCGTCCCCGACGATCACGGAGTCTATCTGGTGCCGGCCTTCGTCGGGCTGGGAGCGCCGCACTGGGAGCCCGGCGCGCGCGGGGCGATCCACGGGCTCACCTTCGATTGCGGCCGCGATCATCTCGTCCGCGCAGCGCTGGAGGCCGTCGCCTACCAGAGCCTCGACCTGATGGGCGCGATGGCTGCCGACAGCGGTGCCGCGACGCGCTCGATGCGGGTCGACGGCGGGATGGCCGCCAACGACTGGCTGTGCCAGTTCCTCGCCGACATCCTTGCGGTGCCCGTTGAGCGCCCCGCCAATCTCGAGACGACCGCGATCGGCGCGGCCTTCCTTGCCGGCCTCGCGACGGGCGTTTGGGCAGGCATCGAGGCGCTGCCGGGCGATGAAGCGCACCTGAGCGGGTTCGAGCCGCGCATGGCCGACGCGGAGCGGCAGCGGCGCATCGAGGGCTGGAAGGACGCGGTCCGGCGGACGCTTCCGCTCAGGCCTTCGTGATCTTGGTCGGGTCGTCGTTGCTGACCAGGATGTCGATCTCGTCGCCGGCCTTCAGGTCGTAGAATTCGTCGTCGCGGCTGGTGAAGCGGAGCTGGCCGGTCTGGTAGCTGCCGTCATTGGGTGCGCTGTAAGTGACCTTCACCACCGCGGTCCCGGCGATGCCCTTGTCCCGCTTGGCCTGCGCCTTTCCCCACGCTTGCTCGGCCGACTTGCACTCGTCGGAATAGACGCGCGTGCTCTTCGCGCCCGGGCTGGTCCTGGTCTCGACGATTTCGCACTTGCGGTCGATCATGAACACCGACGCCTTGGCCGGCTTGTAGTTCACGCTGCGGTTGACGGCCGAATAGGTGCCGATCCCCGCAACCACGACCATGGCCGCCACCGCGCCGCGCAACGAATAGATCATCTCCGGCCCCCGACTGGATCCGGGGCGGACGTTAGCCGGTGCGGTTTACAAATCGGTAAATCCGAATGCGGCGCGCTAGACGGATTGTTTACCGCGTGCGCCGTACCACCGGCGCATGGGCCGCCTTTATCTCATCGTGATCCTGCTCCTCGGCATGGCGTCGGCCGTGATCGGCCATCTTCCCTCGAAGAGCCGGGCGCCGTCGCGCGCCGACCTCGAGCAGCGGGCGCGGGAGTCCGGGGTGCAGGTGGTGGACTTCAGCGGCGGCAGCGGCACGAGCGGCAGCAGCAACTCGACATCGGACGGGTCGATCGAGATCGAGCGCAGCCCCGACGGGCATTTCTATGCTGACGTGGAGATCAACGGCGCCACCGTGCACGCGCTGATCGACACCGGCGCCAGCGGCATTGCCCTGTCGCGCGACGATGCGCGCAGCGCCGGGGTGGCGACTTCGATCGGCATGCCCGAGGTGGTCGGCACAGGCGCCGACGGAGCGGTGCACGGCGAATATGTGACCCTCGACCGGATCACGCTGGGGCCGCGGACCGCCGAGAAGATGGAAGCGGTGGTGCTCAACTCGGGCGAGCTGACCCTTCTTGGCCAGGAATTCCTGAGCAGGTTCGATTCAGTAGAGATTCACGGCGACGTGATGGTCCTGCGTTAACGGCGGCGTTTCGCCGCGCGCCGGCGTAACTTGCTTGAAACCAACGCCTTTGGGACTAGTTATGGGGTCGAGCGCGGGGTTCTTTGCGGTGCGGTTTCGATGCGCCCGTGGATCGCCCGGGCGCCGATCGGAGTTACGACACCCCATGCGCACGGATTTCAGTCGAGTTTCGCTGTCGAGGACGATTCGCAAGGCGGGCCTTCCCGCGCTGGCCGTGGCGGCGGTGGCCGCGGCGGCGCCGTTCGCGCTGGGCTCGGCCGCCCCGGCCGAGGCCGCCGGCCGCACCAGCGCCTCCCAGGACGGCGGAGCGATCGCCGATTTCTACCGCGCGCGCGGCGGCATGCCCTTGTGGCTCGGGCCGAGGTCGGGCGCGGCGGCGGCGCAGCTGGTGCAGATCCTGTCGAGCGCGCGGACCGACGGGCTCAACCCCAACCGCTATAATGTGAAGGGCGTCGCCCGCGCGGTGCAGGCGGCGCGAAGCGGCGATCCCGGCGCGGTGCAGCGGGCCGAGGCGATGCTCAGCCAGGCCTTCGTCGCTTATGCCCGCGACCTCAGGCACGATCCAGGCGTCGGCATCATCTACGTCGATTCGGAGCTTCGGCCGCAACCGATGTCGGCGCGGGCGCTGCTCAACCAGGCCGCCGCCGCGCCGTCGCTCAGCGACTATGTCGAGCAGATGGGCTGGATGAACCCGATCTACGGGCGGCTGCGGCAGGCGCTTGCCAGCCAGGTCTATATGAATGCGCGCGAGCGGCAGCTGCTGGCGCTCAACCTGCAGCGGGCGCGGGCGCTTCCCTCGGGCAACGGGCGCTACGTGCTGATCAACCCGCCCGCCGCGCGGTTGTACATGTACGAGAACGGCCAGGTGGTCGACCAGATGCGGGTCGTTGCCGGCCGCTCCGACCCCATTGCCCAGACGCCGATGATGGCGGCCTACATCCGCTACGTCGCGCTCAACCCCTATTGGAACTCGCCGGCGGACATTACCGCCAAGCGGCTTGCGCCGACCATTCTCAAGGAGGGCCGCGCCTATTTCAAAAAGCGCGGCTACGAGCTCCTGTCCGACTGGTCCGACCATCCGCGGGTGATCGACCCGATGTCGATCGACTGGCGCGCGGTCAGGGACGGGCGGATCGAGGCGCGGCTGCGGCAGAAGCCGGGTCCGGCCAACTCGATGGGCAAGATGAAGTTCATGTTCCCCAACGCGCAGGGGATCTGGCTGCACGACACCCCCGAGCGCGAGAAGATCGAGGAGGCGGCGCGGCTGCAGAGCAACGGCTGCGTGAGGCTCGAGGACGCGGCGCGGCTGTCGCGCTGGCTGTTCAACGGGCGGCCGCCGAGAGCGCAGGGCGCGCGGCCCGAGCAGAAGGTCAACCTGCCCGCGCCGGTGCCGCTCTACATCACCTATCTGACCGCGGTGCCGAGCGGCACGTCGATCGTCTATTTCGACGATTTCTACGGCCGCGACGCGCAGCAGCTGCGGCGGGCCCGCAACGCTTGAGGAACCTTGACTTGGACCGATGCGCTCTCTAGGGGAGCGCCCGGTTTTTCCGACAATTTCAATCCGCTTATACGAGGCAGCGCCCCGGCCATGAAGATTCGCAATTCCCTGAAGTCGCTGAAGTCGCGCCACCGCGACTGCCGCGTGATCCGCCGGCGGGGGCGGACTTATGTGATCAACAAGACCAATCGCCGGTTCAAGGCGAGGCAGGGCTAAGCGCCACGCGCGGCCCGCTCGCGAGATGAGCCGGGCACGGCCGGGCGGCCGACAACAGGCCGGGCTCGGCAGGCTTCTTCGAGACTTTCGGACATTCGCCGGAGCGCGCCTGTGGGCCGCGCTCGCCGTCATGCTGCTCGCCGCCCTCGCCGAGGGCTTCGGGCTGCTGATGATCGTCCCCCTCGCCTCGATCGCCATCGGGCAGCAAGGGCCGGCCATCCCAGGCCTTCCCGCCGACCAGCGCTTCCTTCTCGCGCTCGGCCTGTTCGTCGCGGCAATGGCGGCGCGCTCGGCGCTGCTGTTCGCGCGCGATGTGCTGACAGCGCGGCTGCGCACCGGCTACGAGACCTCGCTCCGGCTGCGCTCGGCGGCGACGCTCGCGCAGCGCGGCTGGCCCTTCGCCAGCCGGATCGGCCAGGCGGGCATGCAGTCGCTGCTGCTGAACGACGTGCCCCGAGCGGCCGAGGCGGTCAGCTACGTGCTGCTGTTCGCCGTCTCGGCGATCCTGCTCGGCGTGCAGCTGGGCATCGCCGCTTTTCTCTCGCCGATGCTGACGCTGGTCGCGATCGGCATCCTCGCGGTCGGCGGGCTGTCGTTGCTGCGCTGGCTTCGGCGCGGGGTGCGCAGCGGCCTCGCCATCAGCGAGACGGCCGAGGAGAGCGCCGGTTCGGGGTTCCGGCTCCACGCTGGGCTCAAGGCGGCCCTCGCGCAGGGGACGGTCCGCGCCTTCCTCGACGAATATCGCTCGAGCCTCGGGCGGACGGCGGCGCACCAGGTGCAATATTTGCGCGACTTCACCGCAGCCCAGCAGCTCGCTGCCATCGGTGCCGCTATCGCCGCGGCCCTTCTGCTCTTCGTCGGCGTCGAGCTTCTCGCGCTGCCCTTCCCCGTGCTTGCCGCCAGCCTGGTGCTGTTCGCACGGATGAGCGGCCCGGCGCAGGCGCTGCAGCAGGCGGCGCAGCAGGTCGCGGCCTACGCGCCATCGTTCGGCGCGGTCGAACGGCGGCTCGGCCGGCTGGAGGCCTTGGACGCGGACGGCAGCCGGGCGGATCCGCTCGACTGGACCGAGCTGCGTCTCGACGGCGTCCGGTTCGAGCACCAGCCGGGGCTCGGCCTCACGGGAGCGTCGCTGGCGCTGAAGCGCGGCGAGTGGCTCGGCGTCCGGGGCGCGTCCGGAGCGGGCAAGACGACGCTGCTCGACCTCGCCGCCGGACTGCTCGATCCGGGCGAGGGGACGATCACGGTCGACGGGCGCGCACTGGAAGGCGAGACGCTGCGGCAGTGGCGCGCAGGTCTCGCTTATGTGGGCCAGGAGGGCTCCGTCTTCAGCGACAGCGTCCGCGCCAACCTGCTCGCGGAGGGGGCGGCGGCGGACCATGCAGCTTTGTGGGAGGTGCTCGACACGGTCGGTCTGGCGAGCCGGATCCGGGCGTTGCCCGGCGGCCTCGGCGAGAGCATCGGCGATCGCGGGAGCCAGCTGTCGGGCGGCGAGCGGCAGCGGCTGGTGCTCGCTCGCGCGCTGCTCCGCCGGCCGACTTTGCTCATCCTCGACGAGGCGACCGCGGCGCTCGACCCGGATGGCGAAGCGGCGCTGTTGCAGCGGTTGCGCACCCTCCAACCGCGGCCGGCGGCAATCGTCGTCGCGCATCGCGATTCGACGCTTTCCCATTGCGATCGCCTGGTCTCGATCCAACATGGGGTGCTGAGCGCGGCCGGGCCGAAGAGACTTCGCGGCGAACGCGCGTAAGCCTCGGTTCACGTCACCTGGGCTAAGGAGGACCATGAGGAGTCGTGTGATGAAAGTGACTGCCACGAGAGCGCTGGTGCTCGGCGGGATCGCGCTGGCCGCGGCGGCCGGTTACGCGACCGTGGCGGCTGCCCAGAACACGCAGCAGACGCCCAAGGGCTGGAGCTACGAGATCCGCGACGGCAAAAGGGTGCCCAAGGGCAACCGCATCACCAACCCCGACGGCAGCTGGCGCGAGGAAGTCCGCCAGGGCAATTGCGTGACGATCAAGGAACGGTCGGCGGCCGGCGAGTATAAGGAAACTCGTCAGTGCAACCCCAATTAGGCATTTCGCCGCTCAGCTGAACTTGCCCTTGGGGCGCGTCCTGATCACGCATTCGGGAAGGCTGAGCTGGGGCAGGTCCTTGCAGTCGCGCACCTGCGCGCTCCCGTCGGGGCCGGCGAACACAGCCCAATCGCGCGACACCTTTCCGTCGGTGCAGCGCGCCATCCAGACGTCGAAATTCTTATACTCGCCGACGAAGCCGGCATCGCTCACCCTTTTGCAGAAATAGCCCGCGTCGTAGATCGCCCGCTTGAGGCCGATAGCGAGGTTCATCGCGTCGAGCTTGTGAAGCTGGTTCTGCTCGTTCGAGCGGACCTTGATTGTCGGCTGGCTGGTGTTCGCCGCCGGCTGCGGGCTCTCGTTGCAGGCGGCGAGGGCGACCGGGGCGAGGACGGCGAGAGCGATTGAACGGCGGCTCAGCATGGCTTCTCCTCAGCTTTCGCCTTGATAACGAATTCGAACGCGAGCGGCTGCAGACCGCGCACGCTCGACCGCGTCGAGCGCCGTGTCGCCGCGCGCCAGCGCGATGCCCATGCGCCGGTTCTTCAGGGTCGCGGGCTTGGCGAAGATGCGCAGGTCGACCGGGTTGCGCGGAGCGCCCACGGCGAGCGCGCCGGCGACGCCCTCATAGGTGAAGTGCTCGCTTTCCTCGCTCGCCAGGATCACCGCCGAGGCTGACGGCCCGATCAGCTCGATGGACGGGATCGGAAGCTCGAGGATGGCACGCAGGTGCAGCTCGAACTCGTTGGGGAATTGCGAGATCAATGTGACCATGCCGGTGTCGTGAGGCCGCGGCGAGAGCTCGGAGAAGATTGCCTGGTCGCCGGACACGAAGAACTCCACCCCGAAAATGCCGTAGCCGCCAAGCGCCTCGACCACTTTGCGCGACTGGTGACGCGCGGAATAAAGCGCGCCCTGCGACAGCTCGGCCGGCTGCCAGCTCTCGCGGTAGTCGCCCGCTTCCTGTCGGTGGCCGACCGGTGCGCAGAAGAGCACCCCGTCCCTGGTGGCGACGGTCAGGAGCGTGATCTCGCTGTCGAACTCGATATATTCCTCGACGATGACCCGCGGCCGGTCGCCGCGCATCTTCTCGACCGCATAATCCCATGCAGGGCTGACCTCCTCCGCCTTGCGGACCGTGGTCTGGCCCTTGCCCGAGCTCGACATCACCGGTTTGATCACGCACGGCAGCCCCACCTCCTGGGCGGCGGCGATGGCGTCGTCGCGGCTCTCGGCGAAGCGGTACTTGGAGGTGACGAGGCCGAGCTCGCGCGCAGCGAAGTCACGAATGCCGTCGCGGTTCATGGTCAGCTGCACCGCCCTGGCCGACGGTGCGACGCGCCACCCTTCCTTCTCCAGCTCGGCCAAAGTCGCGGTGTCGATCGCCTCGATTT
The DNA here is from genome assembly GCA_036377835.1 of Sphingomicrobium sp. Classification (GTDB taxonomy): domain Bacteria; phylum Pseudomonadota; class Alphaproteobacteria; order Sphingomonadales; family Sphingomonadaceae; genus Sphingomicrobium. The sequence continues at coordinate 9,819 of DASUXP010000134.1, forward strand.
CGGGGACGATCACGTCGGGGCGGTGCTTCTCGATCGCCGCCCGAACCGCCTTGCCGTCGAGCATGGACACGACTTCGAACTCGTCGGCGAGCTGCATCGCCGGGGCGTTGGCATAGCGGTCGCAGGCGATGACCCGGCAACCGAGGCGCTTGGCGGCGATGGCGAATTCGCGGCCGAGTTCGCCCGCGCCGAGCAGCATCAAGGTGGCGATGTACATGCTTCCGCTTACTGTGTTCCGGCGAAAGCCGGAACCCGGGACTGGACCCCGATTTGGGTCCCATCAAAGTACTACTTTGATGGGGTCCCTTCGCCGGGGTACAGCATCGCGCATGCGCACCCTGCTCCTTGCTTTCGCCGCTCTGCTTCTCGCCGGTGCAGCGCCGCCGAAGAAGCCGCTTACGCCGACCGACATCGTCAACGCCGCGCCGCGAAGCGCGTGGAAGGCGATCCCTGCCGATGACCTCATGGTTATGGACCTGGCGAATGGCGGGCGGGTGGTGATCCAGCTCGCGCCGCGCTTCGCGCCGGTGCATGTCGCCAACATCAAGGCGCTCGCCCGGGGCAATTACTGGGACGGGGCGACCATCTATCGCGTGCAGGACAATTATGTCGCGCAATGGGGGCTGAACGAGAGCGAAAAGCCGTGGCCGGCGGGGGTGAAGCCCAAGCCGCCGGCGGAATACACGCGCGCGCTGAAGGGTCTCTCGATCAAGCCGCTGGGCTCACCGGACCCCTATGCGCCCGGCGCGGGTTTCGTCGACGGATGGCCCGTCGCCTACAGCCCGAAGGCGGGCTGGGCCAACCTCGCGCATTGCTATGCCAGCGTCGGGGTCGGCCGCGACCTCTCGCCCGACACCGGCACGGGCGGCGAGCTGTACGCCGTGATCGGGCACGCGCCGCGCCAGCTCGACCGGGTGATCGCCCTGGTCGGACGGGTGATCGACGGCATCGACAAGCTGAGCTCGCTTCCGCGCGGCACCGAGGCGCTCGGCTTCTACAAGGACAAGGCGCAATATGTGCCGATCGCGAGCATCCGCCTGTCGAGCGACATGCCCGCGGCCGAGCGGCCGGCCTACGAATATCTGGACACGAGGAGCGCGAGCTTCGCCAGCTATCTGCGGGTGCGCGCCAACCGCAAGGACGACTTCTACATCCGCCCGGCGGGCGGGGTGGACCTGTGCAACGTCAGCGTGCCGGTGCGGAAGAAGGCTTAGTCCTTCGAGACGGGCCGTCGTCTCCCCCGGACTGGGTCGGGGGTCGCTCAGTCTCTCCTCAGGATGAACGAACTCCTATACCATTCGTCCTGAGGAGCCGCTGAGCGAAGTCGAAGCGGCGTCTCGAAGGATCAAGCCGCCCAGGCGTGGGCGTCGCGGTTCTTGTGCTGGATGATGACCGGGCCGTTGTGCGAGCGCATGCTCGCCTCGGCGAGCGGCAAGGCGGTGGCGCAGAAGGCGCATTCGGCCGACACCCGGCCGATGATCCACTGGATCCGGCCGCAGCCGGGGCAATGGTTCACCTCATGCTCGCGATACACGGCATGATAGCCTCGTTCATAGGGCCTCCAGTTATCGCTCACGGCGGGGTTCGTCGCCATCGCTGACCTTCCTTTCGCGGGTGGGCCAACGAGCGAGCGTGCCGCTGGTTTCAATGGCGTGCCAAAAGTGGCCAACTTACAACGATGTGGCGGGACGAACCGACGCGGGGCAGAGCCCGGCGGAAAGGGTTAGCCGGCCTTCAGGCCCTCGAGCGAAATGGGTTCGGCGAATTCGGCCCCGATCTTGTCGCCCGCGGCCCACTTGACCACGGCATTGGCGCGGTCGCGCCCGGGAAGAAGCAGCCAGACGCGCGAACCGACCTCGAAATGGCCGCCGGATTCGGCCATGAAGCCGCTTTCGGAGATGTTGAGCACCTTCGCCTCGATGCCGTCGGCGCCGAGCTCGCGCATCTTGACATCGAGCGCGACCGGCACGCGCGAGAAGCGCCGCCGCTCGCTCCGGTCTTCGGCAATACGCGCCTTGATCATCGAAAAGCCCATCTCCACCGGCAATTTACTCCAGTGCTGTAGCGAAGGACAATCCGATCCGGCCATCCTTGACCCACCGGACCTGAGCCGTGACTTGACCCCGATCGAGCAGCTGGAGCGACAGCTGCTCGCCGATATGCGGCACGTAGGGAAAGATTGCCATAGCCCCCGACGGGGAAATGTTGACGAGGCGGATCACGTGCTTGCGGCCGCGGAACTCGAGCACCGCGGTGCCCGAGGTTGCCGGGTAGCGCGATTCCCCGCGCTCATCGATCGTGCGCTTCTCGCTGCGCGGGATCATCCCGCCGTCGAGAGTGAAACTGGACGCCACGGCCGTACCTCCCCACCGGTAGGCAGGCAGATGTAGCGCGCTCGCCTTAAGGATTGGTTTTCCGCGGCTTGACCGCAATTTAGCTGTGAATTGTGGCCCCGGCGTCACTGGCAAGCAATGTTCATCGCGTGTAGCATCGGCCGGGGTACAGTCATGTCCTTGAAAAAGAACGGATAGGTGCAGCCGATGAGCATGCGTCTCAAGTCCTTGATTCTGTTCGCTACGGCCGCCGCGCTACCGGCGGCATCGCTGGCCCAGGCGCCAAGGCCGGCGCCGGTCGCGGCCAAGCCCGCGCCGACCGCTCCGGCCGCCGCAGCGCCGGCCCAGGCGGCACCGCAGCAGGCCCCCGTGGCGCAGCCCGCGCCGCCGCCGCTGCCGCCGGTGATGTGGGACATGGTGAGCGCCCAGGACCTGCTCTATTACATCCAGCAGATCGGGCGCGACGGGCTCGACCCCAAGGATTACGATCCGGCGGGGCTCCAGGCGGCGATGCGCTCCGGCGACCCGATGCTGCTCTCCAAGGCGGCGACCGAGCGCTTCAACGAGGTCGCCTCGGACCTTGCCCTCGGTCACGTCAAGAAGGCGGCGCGCGGGCCGTGGTTCGTCAAGGACGACGATTTCGATGCGGACGCGCTGCTGCGCAGCGCGATGGCGCAGCACAGGCTCACGGCTGCACTCAACGGGCTGCTCCCGACCCACCCGCAATATGCGGCGCTGAGGTCGGCGCTGGAGACGACGCCGACCAGCGAGACGGCGAAGATCAACCGAATCCGGCTGAACATGGACCGCTGGCGCTGGCTGCCGCGCGACCTCGGGCCGAAGTACATCATCGTCAACGTGCCCGGATTCCACGCCACCCTGGTCGAGAACGGGGTCAACCGGTGGAAGCACCGGGCGATCGCCGGGGCGACCAAGACCCCGACCCCGCAGCTCTCGGCGATGGCCGTCGGCGTGATGCTCAACCCGTCGTGGGAAGTGCCTCCCAGCATCACCCACGAGGTCGCCGGCAAGCCTGGCTTCGTGCCGGTGAAGAAGGACGGCAAGATCATCCGCTGGAGCCAGCCGCCGGGGCCGACCAACGCGCTCGGGCAGGTCAAGTTCGTGATGTACAACCCGCAGAACATCTATTTGCACGACACCAACGCGCGGAGCCGCTTCGACAGCCGCATGCGGGCGCTCAGCCACGGCTGCATCCGCACCCAGCATATCCTCGACCTCGCCACCGAATTGCTCGGCGACGACGGCGGCGAATGGACGCCCGACAAGATCCAGGCGCAGCTGGCCAGCGGCAAGTCGAAGCAGGCCAACTTCGTCAAGCCGCTGCCGGTCTACATCGTCTATTTCACCGCCGCCGGCCTCAACGACGGCGAGATCGTCGATTACAAGGACCTCTACGGCCGCGATGCCAAGGCGATGGCCGCGCTGATGTCGCGCGACGGCGAGGCACCGGCGAAGGCGAAGCCGCAGACCATCGCCGCCAAATGAAAAGCCCCGGCGGTGAGGCCGGGGCTCCAAGAAAGCGTCGCTGCGCTCGGTGCTACGCCAGCTTATCCGCGTAGATCATGCGGCCGCCGGCGAGGCGGCGCATCACTTCGAACTGGCTCTTCTTCGACATGGCGAAGCAGCCCTCGGAGCGGCCGAGCTTGCCGTGGATCGGGATCATGTCGTCCTCGGCATACCAGGCATTGTGGATGACGATCGCGCGCGGCTCGGCGTTGTAGTTCGACCAGTCGAGGCCGCGCACCCGCATCGAGAGGCCGTACTTGCCCTGGTAATAATCGCCGGTGACATAGGCGCCGTTCGAAGTCGCGTGGCTGCGGAACTCGTTGGAGAAGCGCTCGACGAAGCCGCTGTGGTCGGGATCCGAGCCGCGGCCGTGGGCAACGCGATGGCTCTGAACCGTGCCGTTCATGAGGTCGACGACGTGGAAGCGCGGATCGCTCGAGGGCGCCGAGAAATCGACGATGGCGATCGAGTCGCGCGGGTAGATGCGGTGCGAATCGAGCGCGGCCTTCGCCCGGGCGAAGAGCTGCGGGTCGATGCCGCCCGGAACCGCCGGCGCGGCCGGTGTCGCGGGAAGCGGCGCCAGCGGGTCGACGCCGGGCTTTTGCGGCGCGGTCATCATCGACGGCAGCACCGTCGAGCAGGCCGCGGAAGAAAGCATTGCTCCTGCCGCGCCCATGGCGCCAAGACGCAACACCTCTCTCCGGTTCAAAGTCATGAAATTCCCTCCGCTCGAAACCGTGGGTTTTAACCGATTAAAGGTTAATCGCCGATAACCCTTCCGTTAATGTTTCGCTCTCCACCGCGCAGGATTCACGGTTCGTCGCAATGTCTTGCGGAATAGTGGCCGCAGCCCGCGATTCCGGACCCGAAAGTTCACTAAGTTCATGCCCCTGCGCGCGCGGGTGCGCGGGCGAGAGCGGATTGTGTTGGATTTGTCCTCTCGGAAAGTTGACGAAGTTGACCATGCCGCGCGGATTGGGCGCTCGGTTCCCCGCTGCGATTCTCGACGGCGGAAGTTGGCAAAGTTGTGCCCTCAACGCGCGCAGGCGCGCACGCGCGAGGGCGGGGGTATGTCGGCTTTGTCGGCTTCGGCACCTAGCGGACCTCAATCCGGCCGGCGGCGATGTGGGCGAGCCAGTCGTGCGTGGCGTCGGCTTCGAGCGGGGTTTCGGAATGCAGCTGCGGGCGGTTCGCCGGATCGATCTCTCCGGGCGGTCGCGGCGCGGGGCGAGCGCTTGCGCCCGGCCCTGCCTGGCGGCGCATCTGCATCACGGTCTTCGGCGGGAATGGCGTCATCATCGGGCTGTCTCCTTCGGTCACGGCATAGCGCATCGGACCCGTTGTAGGAAATATCCAACCGATGAATGATAATTTGCCTATTGCGTTGTAGGATTTCCTATGTTCTAGCCTTGTTCTCGCTGGTCCCGAGTCGATCCGGGCCAGGCGCAATAAGGAGAACAACTCATGCGCTTTTCCCCTGAGGGGCTCATTCCCAGACTCCGGCAGAGCCCTTCGCGAGGCCCCTCGATGCGGCTGCGCCACGTAGTCGCGGCGATCGCCCTCGGCTTCCCCTTGCCGACGGCGAGCCCGGCCGGGGCCAGCGAAACCATCGCTTACAGCTATGACGCGCGCGGGCGGCTGGTGCAGGTCGCGCGCAGCGGCACGGTGAACAACGGCGTGACGACCAGCTACACGATCGACAAGGCCGACAACCGGACGGGCAAGACGACCACGGGGTCGGCCAACCCGCCGCCGCCTTGATGCGCTGAGCCGCCGCTCGACCTCACCCCCGGCCCCTCTCCCACGGGAGAGGGGAGCAAAACAGAACAATTGGAGCTCAACCAATGACCACCCGCTTCTCGCGGCGCGCGATGGCGTGCGCCCTGCTTGCCACCTCCTTTCTCGCATCCGGCGCGGCCGCCGACATCGCCCCGCCGCCGCAGCACAATAGCGTCAGCCCG
>DASUXP010000135.1:0-4294 GCA_036377835.1 Sphingomicrobium sp.
CGGAATCGAAGCGCTGCTGCGCCTCGTGGACCGCCCCGATATTGGCCAGCGCCCAGTCGGCCAGCGCCGTCACCGGCCCCTGCAGCGACCGGCCGAGGCCGGTCAGCTCGTAATCCACCCGCGGCGGGATCGTCGGAGTGACCGTGCGGTTCACGAGACCGTCTCGCTCGAGGCCGCGCAGGGTCAGCGTCAGCATGCGCTGCGAAATGCTCGGGATTTCCCGCCTCAGCTCGTTGAAGCGCTTCGACCCGTCGGCGAGCGTGCCGACGATCAGCACGCTCCACTTGTCGCCGACGCGGTTGAGGATTTCGCTGATCGCGCGGCAGCCGGGATGGTTCGGGTCCTTCATTGCTCGTCTCCAGTCACACGCCTGTTCGTGTCTCACAATCTTGTTCGTTGCCCACAAAAAAGTGCGTTCTTGCGGGGGTCTTGGCGGTAGTTATTTAGGGTGCCTCGGTAACAAACCCATACCTAGGAGGCAATAGTGACCATCCTGCATATCGATGCCAGCATCAACGGCGACAACAGCGCCAGCCGGGCCATTTCGAGGTCGATCGTGGACCAGTTGAAGAGGACGGTGTCCGGCGGGCAGATCGTCTATCGCGACCTCGCCGCCGAGCCGCTTCCCCACCTCACGCTGGATGCGTTCGCGGACACGAGCGTGCTGGACGAGTTCCTCGCCGCGGGCACGATCGTCATCGGCGCGCCGATGTACAATTTCACTTTGCCGACGCAGCTCAAGGCGTGGATCGACCGCATCCTCGTCGCCGGCAAGACGTTCCGCTACACAGAAAGCGGCCCCGAGGGGCTCGCCGGCGGCAAGCGCGTGATCGTCGCCCTCGCCCGCGGCGGCTTTTACGACCACGGGTCGCCCGCCAGCGCACTGGAGCACCTCGAATCCTACCTGCGCGGCATCTTCAACTTCATCGGCATCGAGCCGGAGTTCGTCGCCGCGGACGGCCTCAACCTAAGCGCCGAGCAGCGGGAGACGTCGGTCCGCCAGGCGCTCGGCCAGACTCTGCGCCTCGCGGCCTGACGTGCGGCCGGTTCTCTTCGGGAACCATCCTAAAGCGTGCTTGTTGCGGGACAGTCGAGCTTCGCTTGGGGCTCGCTTGTATGCGTTCCCGATCCACCATTGCGGGCAGGGGAGATGCACAAGATGGCCGAGTCCCGATCCGGTTTTCGGTTTTCGCGTTCGCTGCTTGTGCTGATCCTCGGCGGACTGCTGGTCCTGATCGGGCTGATCCTTGCAGTCGGCGGGATTTGGCTCGCTTCGCTGGGCGGCTCCATCTACTACCTTCTCGCCGGCCTCGGGCTGATCGCTTCCGGCGTCCTGATGATCGGCGGGCGGCCGCTCGGCGCCTATCTCTATCTCGCGGTGTTCGCGCTCACGCTGGTCTGGGCCTTGTGGGAGGTGGGCCTCAATGTCTGGGCGCTGGTGCCCCGGGTCATTGGCCCCGCGGTCCTCGCGATCCTCGTCTTCCTCGTCCTGCCGCTGCTCGAGCCGCGCCGCTGGCGCTGGACGACGGCGCTTGGCGGCGTTGCCGGCGTGCTCGTGCTGATCCTCGTCGGGATCCTCGTTTCTCCAGGGCAGTTGAAGCGCGACGCCGCCGGCGTGCCGCCGGTTCTCGCGGCGGCGATGACCGATCCGTCGCTGATGCCGGTCGGATCGGACTGGCCCGCTTATGGCGGCACCTACAGCGCCCAGCGCTTCTCGCCGCTCAATCAGATCACGCCCGAGAATGTCGGCAAGCTCGAACGCGCATGGGTCTATCACACCGGCGACCTGCCCCCTAAGAATGCGAACGATTTGCAGGACAATTACGGCGCCGAGACCACTCCGCTAAAGGTCGGCGACAGCCTCTATCTGTGCTCCGCCAAGGGCATCATGATCGCGCTCGACCCGGTCACCGGGAAACAGCGCTGGCGCTTCGATCCGAAGGTGCCTGACAAGAACATCCCCTATACCGCGGCCTGCCGCGGCGTGGCTTATTACGCCGTACCCGGAGCGGCTGCCAACAGCGAGTGCGCCGCGCGGATCATCGAGGGAACGCTCGATGCGCGGCTGATCGCCGTCGATGCGCGCACGGGCCGGCCATGCACCGGTTTCGGCACCAATGGGCAGGTCGATATCAAGGCCGGCATGGGCCCGGTCTACCCGGGCCTGGTGTCGATCACCTCGCCTCCGACCATCGTCCGCGGAATCGCGGTCACCGGGCACCAGGTGCTCGACGGTCAGCAGCGCGACGCGCCCTCGGGCGTCATCCAGGGCTTCGACGCCGTCACCGGCGAGCTCAAATGGGCATGGGACATGATGCATCCGGACTGGACCAAGGGTCCGCCGCCGGGCCAGTTCTACGCGCGCGGGACGCCCAACATGTGGACCATCGCCAGCGGCGACGAGCGGCTCGGCCTTGTCTATCTGCCGATGGGCAATTCCGCTGTGGATTACTGGAGCTCGACCCGCCGCCCGCCGGAGAACGAGTTCGCCACCTCCCTCGTCGCGCTCGACGTAACTACCGGCAAGCCGCGCTGGCGCTTCCAGGCGGTCCACAAGGACGTGTGGGACTATGATTTCGGCGGGCAGGCGACGTTGGTCGATTTCCCGATCGGCGGGGGGACGGTGCCCGCGCTGGTGCTGCCGAGCAAGCAGGGCGACATTTACGTCCTCGATCGCCGCACGGGGCGGTCCTTGTTCCCGGTGCAGGAACGGCGCGTGCCGCAGGGCGGAGTCGAACCGGAGCAGCGGACCGCGACGCAGCCATTCTCCACTTACCACACGCTGGCGTTCCCCAAGCTCGAGGAACGGGACATGTGGGGGATGTCGCCGGTCGACCAGATGATCTGCCGGATCGAGTACCGTGAGGCCGACTATCGGGGCATGTACACGCCGCCGCGATCCGACACGCGCACCGTTCAATATCCGGGCTACAATGGCGGCACCGACTGGGGCGGAGTAGCGGTGGACCCGGTCCACGGGATCATCGTCGCCAACTACAACAACATGCCCAATTACGTGCGGCTGGTCCCCCGCGCCGAGGCCGACAAGAAGGGCTGGGCGCCGCGCAGCGCGGCGCGCGGCGACAGCCTCGGCAGCAGCTCCCACGGCGCCGGCGACCCGCAATGGGGCTCGCCATTTGCCGTGTCGGTGAATGCCGGATGGCGGCTCGCGCACACTGGCCTGCTGTGCAAGCAGCCGCCCTACGGCGGCCTTCGCGCGATTGACCTTCGCACCGGCCGGACGATCTGGGACCGCCCGTACGGGACCGCGCGGCGCAACGGTCCGTGGAACATCCCTTCGGGCCTACCGTTCGAGATCGGGACGCCCAACAACGGCGGCGCGGTGATCACCGCGAGCGGGCTCATCTTCATTTCCGCCGCCACCGATGACCTGATGCGCGCGATCGATCTCAGGACCGGCAAGTCGCTGTGGCAGGACGCGCTTCCAGCCGGCGGCCAGGCGACGCCCATGACCTATGAAGCGAACGGCCGCCAATATGTGCTGATCATGGCCGGCGGGCACCATTTCATGGAAACGCCGATCGGCGATGCGCTGATTGCCTACGCGCTGCCGCCCTCGAACGGGCGATGAGGCGCATGCACCGAAGGAGACAGCCAAATGCGTGAGAGCCTCCGACACTATGCGCCCGCTATGCTCAGCATCCTGCGCATCGTCACCGGGCTCATCTTCCTGGCGCACGGCACGCAGAAATTCCTCGGCTTCCCCGCCGGGGACATGGCCGGCGCGGGCTGGGCGCTCGACAATCTGGGAGCCGTCGCCGGGATCATCGAGCTGGTCACCGGCGTGCTGCTCGTGCTCGGTCTGTTGACGCGGCTGGCGGCATTCATTGCCTCGGGCACGATGGCGGTTGCTTACTGGTACGCACACGCGCCGCAGAATTTCTTTCCAGTGAACAACGCCGGGGACGCGGCGATCCTTTATTGCTTCGTCTTTCTCTACCTGGTCTTCGCGGGACCCGGGCCAATCAGCATCGACGAAGCCATCGGCCGCCGGACTGTCGGCAAAACGGCGGGTGCAGACGTTTCGCAGCCTTGAGCGGCCGGTCTGCCAGGCCGCCGCCTTTTTCCGAGTCTGCAGCGGCTCAACCATTATTCATGTCACTCCGCCGCGGTTGGGGCGTTGATTAGGTCGGAAGGAGCCATCCATGTCCGAACTCAACGAAGCCCAGCGCGAGCGCCTCGACGAGGACCAGTTCGCCTTTCCCAAGGAGCGCAAGGAGCCGATCAACAACGCCAGCCACGTCCGCAATGCGATCGCCCGGTTCGATCAGGT
>DASUXP010000136.1:0-2681 GCA_036377835.1 Sphingomicrobium sp.
CGCGGCCGGCGGTCAGCAGCATCGCGATGGTGATGTCGTAACTCATTCAATTGTCCCCAAGCTACCGGCTCCCGTTCGTCATGCTGAACTTGATTCAGCATCCATTGTGGAGGCGTACGCAGCCCTTCTCGGAAATGGACCCTGAACCAAGTTCAGGGTGACGATTGTTCGTCGCCCCACTCCACCGGCTCCAGCCCCTCGGCCGCGCGCTGGGCGTCGATCGCGGCGCGCAGCTCGGCCTTCTTGTCGCGGCCGTGGGTGTAGTCGCCCAGCCAGCCGTTCTCGGCGGTCAGCAGCATGTCGGGCGCGCGCATGCTGGGCTTGCGCCACGGCTCGTCGGGCTGCGGCTCGAGGCGGGCGGCGGCGTCCCAGTCGACGGGGAGCTCGGTCAGAAGCTCGAACGCGGCACGGAGGCCAGGCGAAGAGCTGATCTCCTTCAGATACAGGCGGCGGGCGGCGAGGAGCTTGTTGGAGATGCTGTCGCGCGCGTCCTCGGCGCGACGGTGGAGCGACTCCTTGTCCTCCCACTCGTCAAATTCGTTGAGGACTTCGCCCGGGGCGGCCTCCGCCTCGGCACCGGCGCCGGCGAACCGAAAGGAAGATGACTTGCGCGAGCGGTACGCCGCTGCGTCGGCGAGGCCCTGCGCGATCTCCTGGCCGTTCCTGCGCTCGGCCAAGGCCAGCGCGGCGTCGACGGCAGCGTTCAAGCCGTCGGCTTCGGGCTTACGAAGGACACGGTCCATGCTCGCGGGCTCGCGGCCGATCGCCTTGGCGGCATGGAGCTTCGAGCCGGTCGTCGCGAGCAGGACCACGAACGCTCGCTGCGCGTCGGCGTCCCAGCCGTTGACACGCTTGCGCATCGGCACGGGCTCGAAATCGAGCAGCGGTGCGATCTCCGGGTCCGCGGCGAGAGCCGCGAGGTCGAGGGTTTCATCGGTGCCGCTTACGGGCGCGGCTGGCCCTTCGGGTGCGTCCATCGGCGAGGATGCATCAGAAATTTTCCTAATAGGAAAGGGTTTTTGTGAAGGGGCCGTCACGCGAGTGAATCGCGTGACGTCAGTCGGGTTCAGCCAGGCTGACCCGCTGGCCGGCTTTCGCCCTCTCTTCGACATAAGCTCACGTTTGCTCGCGCAAACGCTCCCTTATGCTCGGGGGCTCAAGGCTGACCTCACCGCCTTGTCGAGCACGTCGGCGCGGAACGGCTTGGCGAGCAGCGGGGCGGCGGGGGCGACCCGCTTGACCGCCTCGGTCTCGCTGTAGCCGGAGACGAACAGGATGCGCTGGCCGGGGCGCTGCTCGAGCAGCCGGCTGGCGACCTCGGCGCCAGACAGGCCGGGCATGATGAAGTCGAGGATGACGAGGTCGGGCGCATTGCGCTCGGCCGCGGCGAGGCCCTTGGTGCCGTCGCTGGCGTGGGTCACTCGATAGCCCTGGTCCTCGAGCGTGGCGACGATGAAGGCGCGCACGTCGGGGTCGTCGTCGATTACCAGGATCGAGGCGCGCCCGCGCTTGGCCTTCGCCTCCGCGGCCTGTCCGCCGGCCGCCGCCGCCTCGCCCGGCTCGGCCCCGTCGGCGGCGCGGAAGTAGAGCTTGACCGCCGTCCCGGCGCCGGGCGCGCTGTCGAGCCGGGCGGTGCCGCCCGACTGGCGCGCCATGCCATAGACCATGCTGAGCCCGAGGCCGGTGCCCTTGCCCACTTCCTTGGTAGTGAAGAAGGGCTCGAACGCGCGCGCGGCGACGTCGGCGGTCATGCCCGAACCGGTGTCGCTGATGGTGAGCTCGATATAGCGCCCCGCCTCGAGCTCGGGATCGCCCGCCGCCTCAATGAGGCGCGAGGTGAATTTGAGCACCCCGCCGCCGGGCATGGCGTCGCGGGCGTTGATCGCGAGGTTCAAGACCGCGACCTCGAGCTGGGTCGGGTCGGCCATCACCGCGACCATCTCCTCGTCGAGCTCGAACTCCTTGCTGATGCCGGGGCCGAGCACGTTGCGCAGCAGCGGGCGCATGTTGTGGATCAGGGGCGCGACGTGGGTGGGCCGGACCTCGAGCCGCTGCACCCGGCTGAAGGCGAGCAGCTGCCCCGTCAGCCGCGCCCCGCGCTCGGCCGCCGACAGCGCGTTCTCGGCGTAGCGCTTGAGCTTGGAGTCCGCGACCTGCTTGGCGACGAGGTCGAGGCCGCCGACGACCACCGTCAGCAGATTGTTGAAGTCGTGCGCGATGCCGCCGGTGAGCTGGCCCAGCGCCTCCATCTTCTGGCTCTGGCGAAGCTGCTCCTGCGCATTCTTCAATTCGGTGACGTCGCGCGCCTCGAACAGCAGATAGACGATCCCGCCGTCCTCGCCGCGCACCGGCTGCACCGACACGTCGAGGTGAGCGGTGGGGATGCCCGGCCGCTCCATCTTCACCTCGGTGGTGAACACCTTGCCCCTCGCCGCGGCGGCGATGCCCTTCTTCATCACCGCCTTGTGCTGCGGATATTGGCTGAGCGTCGGCGCGTCCCAGATCTTCATCCCGATCGCTTCCTCGGGGTGCGGGTGGCGCCACAGCTCGCGGCGGTTGTTCACCGCCAGCACGGTGCCGTCGGGCTCGAGCAACACCATCACCTCGAGCGCGGCCTCGAACACCGCGCGGAACTGCGCTTCCGACGCGGCCAGCTGGCGGGTGCGCTCGTCGACCTGGCG
>DASUXP010000137.1:0-2126 GCA_036377835.1 Sphingomicrobium sp.
GTCCCGTCCGGCTTCGAGAAATAAGCGATGACGTCCGGAACGTGATTCTCGGGCCAGTCGGCGTGGATCATCCGTTCGAGCCGCGGTGATACGATGAAGCCCTGATCGGCCGCGCGCTCGGCGTCGCCGAACAGGCTCGACCAGGCGAGCTTGCCGTGCTCTTCATGGGCGAGGCCGAGCATCTTCACCGCGCCGGGAACACCGGTCGCGCGGCCGCTCACCACCGCCGTGTCGAACGGGAGCGGTTTGCCCGAAGAATCGAGGAACATGCCGGGCGTCGCCTGCGCGGGAGCCACCTCGCGCCCGTCATAGATGCTGATCTTGCCGGTGCGCCCGTCGAAATAGGTCATGAACGCGCCGCCGCCCATTCCCGAGCTCTGCGGCTCGACCAGCGAGAGCATGGCCTGGATCGCGATCGCCGCGTCGACCGCGCTCCCGCCGCGCTTGAGGACGTTCAATCCGGCTTCGGCGGCGAGCGGGTTGGCGGCGACGACGAAGGGCTCGGCAGCAGCAACCGAGGCCGCGGCCGGCGACGCCGACTGGGCGACCGGCGTTGCGGTACAGGCGGAGAGCGCTGCGAAAGCGAGGGCCGCGGCGAGCTTGTGGAACCGGCGCATGGCCACCCGCCTAGCAGGACGAGTGGCGCTCGCAATCGTTTCCGCTAAGAAGCGCGACCGGGGTAAGTGGGGAGACGCATGGCGCGGCAGCTCGAACATTTCGACAATCTCGTGTCCATGTTCCTGGCGCGGGCGGAAGAGAAGGGCGACGCACCCTTCCTCTGGGCCAAGCGCGACGGGGCGTGGCGGCCGACCAGCTGGAGCGAGGCGGCGAACCGGGTCGCCGCGCTGGCGGCGAGCTTCCGCCGCATCGGGCTGAAGCCGGGCGACCGGGTGTGCCTGGTGAGCGAGAACCGGCCCGAATGGCTGCTCTCCGACCTCGCCATCATGGCCGCGGGCTGCATCACGGTCCCGACCTATACGACCAACACGACGCGCGACCACGACCACATCCTGTCCAACTCTGGCGCCCGCGCGGTCATCGTCTCCAACCAGAAGCTGGCGAAGAACCTGATCCCCGCGGCGATGAGCTCGGCCGAGTGCAGCCACATCATCGGCATCGACCCGATCAACCCGGGCCAGGTTCCCGAGGACATCCAGTTCCACCAGTGGACCGATCTCGCGTCGGGCGAGGCGGACCTGGCCGAGCTTCGCGAGAGGATGGCGGAGATCGCCCGGCGCGATCCGGCCTGCATCATTTACACCAGCGGGACCGGCGGGGCGCCGCGCGGGGTCCAGCTGCACCACGGCTCGATCCTCGCCAACCTCGAAGGCGCGACCGACATCATCTCGACCGACTTCGGCTGGGGCGACGAGATCTTCCTCTCCTTCCTCCCCGCCAGCCATGCCTACGAGCACACCGGCGGGCAGCACTTCCCGGTCGCGCTCGGTGCGCAGATCTATTACGCCGAGAGCCTCGAGAAGCTGGCAGCGAACATCGAGGAAGTGCAGCCGACCATCATGGTCGTCGTGCCGCGGCTGTTCGAGATGCTGCGCGCGCGGATCATGAAGACCATCGAGGCGAGCGGCGGGCTCTCCAAATATCTGCTCGGCCGGGCGCTGAAGATCGGCTCCGACCGCTCCCAGGGCAAGGTGAAGCCGTGGGACCTGCCGATGGACGGGCTGCTGTCGCTGACGCTGCGGCGCAAGGTCCGGGCCAAGATCGGGGCGCGGCAAAAGGCGTGGGTTTCGGGCGGAGCGCCGCTCAATCCCGAAGTGGGCATGTTCTTCGAGGCGCTGGGGATCACCTTCCTCCAGGGCTATGGTCAGACCGAGGCCGGGCCGGTCATCGCCTGCAACCGTCCGAGCGCCGGAATCCGCCTCGATACAGTGGGGCCGCCGGTCAAGAATACCGAGGTGAGAATTGCCGACGACGGCGAGATCATGGTCCGCGGCGAGCTCGTCATGCACGGCTATTGGCGCAACGAAGAAGAGACGGCGCGGGTGCTGAGGGACGGCTGGCTGGCGACTGGAGACATCGGCCATTTCGACGACAAGGGCCGGATCAAGATCACCGACCGCAAGAAGGACATTCTCGTCAACGACAAGGGCGATAACATCTCGCCGCAG
>DASUXP010000138.1:0-8785 GCA_036377835.1 Sphingomicrobium sp.
CTGCAGCTCCATGCCATGGGCCGGCCCGGCAAGCTGGAGATCCGCGCCACCAAGCCGCTGACCACCCAGCGCGACCTGTCGCTGGCCTACTCGCCCGGCGTGGCGCATCCCTGCCTCGCCATCCGCGACGACCCCGGGCTCGCCTACGACCTGACGAACAAGGGCAACCTCGTCGCCGTCATCTCCAACGGCACCGCGATCCTCGGCCTCGGCAACCTCGGCGCGCTTGCCGCCAAGCCGGTGATGGAAGGCAAGGCGGTGCTGTTCAAGCGCTTCGCCGACGTCGACGCGATCGACATCGAGGTCGCGACCGAGGACTCCGAACGGTTCATCGACGCGGTCGAGCTGCTCGAGCCGAGCTTCGGCGGGATCAACCTCGAGGACATTGCCGCGCCCGACTGCTTCGTCATCGAGCAGACGCTGAAAGAGCGGATGAACATCCCCGTCTTCCACGATGACCAGCATGGCACCGCGATCATTACCGCCGCGGGATTGATCAACGCCTGCTATCTCACCGGACGCAAGCTCGCCGACATCAAGGTGGTGGTGAATGGGGCCGGAGCGGCGGCGATCGCCTGCACCGAGCTCATCAAGGCGATGGGCGTCAAGGGCGACCGCGTCACCATGTGCGACCGCAAGGGGGTCATCTACCAGGGCCGCACCGACCTCGACCAGTGGAAGTCGGCGCATGCGATCGAAACAGGTGCTCGCGATCTCGCCGACGCCTGCGTCGGCGCCGACGTGTTCCTCGGCCTGTCCGCCGCCGGCGCGCTGAAGCCCGAGATGGTGAAGACGATGGCCAGGGAGCCGATCATCTTCGCCATGGCCAATCCCGACCCGGAGATCCGGCCCGAGGAGGCGCGCGAGGTCCGGCCGGATTCGATCATCGCAACGGGCCGCTCCGACTATCCCAACCAGGTCAACAACGTGCTCGGCTTCCCCTTCATCTTCCGCGGCGCGCTCGACGTGCGGGCGACGGCGATCAACGACGAAATGAAGATCGCCGCGGCGGAAGCGCTGGCCGAGCTCGCCCGCGAGCCGGTGCCCGAAGAGGTCGCCGCCGCCTATGGCGGGCGCGCGCAAAGCTTCGGCCGCGACTACATCATTCCCGCGCCGTTCGACCCGCGGCTGATGGAGATCGTCCCTGCAGCGGTCGCCGAAGCCGCGATGCGCACCGGGGTCGCGCAGCGCCCGATCGAGAACATGGACGCCTATCGCCAGCAGCTTCGCGGGCGGCTCAATCCCACCGTCGCGGTGATGAGCCTCGCCTACGAAAATGCGCGGCAGAACCCCAAGCGCGTCCTGTTCGCGGAGGGCGAGGAGCCGAACGTGCTCCGCGCCGCCATCGCCTTCAAGGAAGGCGGCTACGGGACTCCGGTGCTGGTCGGGCGCGAGGATGTCTACGACCTGCTCAAGGAGCTTGGGGTCGACGATCCCAAGGAATATGAGGTACTCAACAGCCGCAACTCGCCGCTGGTGGGGCGCGCCGTCGATTATATCTACGGCAAGCACCAGCGGCACGGGCTGCTGCGCCGCGAGATCGAGCGGATGGTCAACCAGGACCGCAATTATTTCGCGGCGGCGATGCTCGCGCTGGGCGAAGCCGACGCGATGATCACCGGGACGACGCGGCCGTTCAGCCAGTCGCTGCGCCAGGTGCGCACGGTCATCGAGGACGAACCCGAGGCGACCCCGTTCGGGATCAACGTCGTGGTCAGCCGCGGCCACACCGTGCTGATCGCCGACACCGCGGTGACCGAGCGCCCGACCGCCGAGCAGTTCGCGGCGATCGCCATGCGTTCCTCGGCCTTCGCCCGGCGCATGGGCCTCGACCCGCGCGTCGCCTTCATCAGCTACACCACCTTCGGCAATCCGCCCGGAATGCACATCGAGGAGCTGCGCGGCGCAGTGAAGCTGCTCGACGGCTTCCAGACCGACTTCGAATATGAAGGGGAAATGGCGCCGGACGTTGCGCTCAACTTTGGGATGCAGCAGCGCTTCTATCCGTTCAGCCGCCTGTCCGGTCCGGCGAACGTACTGGTGATGCCGGGGCTCCAGTCGGCGAGCCTGTCGACCAAGCTGCTGCGCGAGCTCGGCGGGGAGAGCGTGCTCGGACCCTACATGCTCGGGCTCGAACATTCGGTGCAGATCGCGCCGATGACGGCGACGGCGTCTGACCTGGTGATGCTCGCGGTGCTCGCCGGCGGCGACGCCCACGCGCGCCAGCAACGGACAGCGGCGCGGGTTTGAACTGACCCCCTCTCCCGGAAGCGGGAGAGGGAGGGGCCCGTTGCGAAGCAACGGGAGGGTGAGGGGTGTGCTGCTCGTCCGTCCTTCCCTCACCCCGCTCGCGCTTGCGCGCGAGTCGACCCTCTCCCGCAAGCGGGAGAGGGGCTAAATCCGCTCGACGCTCGACACCGGCTCGGCGTCGCGCAGCGCGGCGATGATGCTGTGCAGGTGCGCGAGGTCGTGGACCTCGACGTCGAGGTGGAAGGTCTGGAAGCTTCCGTCGCGGTGGACCAGCTGCAGGTTGATGATGTTGGCGTGCTTGGCGCCGAGAATCCCCGACATGGTGCCGAGCGCACCGGGGATGTCGCGGAGGATCACCGCGAGGCGCGCGGCGCCGCCGTCCGAGCCCTCGCCCCACGCGAGGTCGAGCCAGTCGGCGTCGACTCCGCTGGCCAGCGTGTCGCAGCCGATGACGTGCACCTCGATCTCCTCGTCCTCGCGGCGCAGCCCGACGATGCGGTCGCCGGGGATCGGGTGGCAGCACTGGGCGAGGTGATAGGCGACCCCGGGCGTCAGCCCCTTGATCGAGATCGCCTTCCTCTGCCCGATCGGGCGCGGAGCGACGTCGCCGCCGGCCGAGCCCGGCATCAGCGCTTCCATCAAGGCCTCGTCGCTGACCCGCTTGCGGGCGATGGCGATCATCAGCTCGTCGTCGCTCTCGATCTTCAGCTTCTTTAGGGCGCGCTTCTGCGCATCCTTGTCGAGCTCGGCCGGGAGCCGGGCGACGATCTCGTCGTAGATTTTTCGTCCCAGCTCGATCGTCTCCTCGCGCTCCTTGTGGCGGACGAAGCGCCGGACTCCGGCGCGGGCCTTGCCGGTGGCGACGAAGCGCAGCCAGCTCGGCTGCGGGTGCTGCGCTTCGGAGGTCAGGATTTCGACCTGGTCGCCGTTCTCGAGCATGGTGCGCAGCGGCACGACACGGCCGTTGACCTTGGCGCCGACGGTGCGATCGCCAAGGCCGGTGTGGACGGCATAAGCAAAATCGACCGGGGTCGCGCCCTTGGGCAGCTGGATCAGCTCGCCCTTTGGGGTGAAGGCGAAGATCCGGTCCTGGTACATCGCCATCCGGGTGTGTTCGAGCAGCTCCTCGGGACTCTCGGCATGTTCGAGAATCTCGACGAGGTCGTCGACCCAGGGCACGTGGAGATCGGCGGCGGGCTTGCCTTCCTTGTAGGCCCAGTGAGCGGCGAGGCCGCGCTCGGCCTGTTCGTGCATCTCGCGGTCGCGGATCTGGATTTCGATCCGCATCTTGGAATCGTGGATGACCGAGGTGTGCAGGCTGCGGTAGCCGTTGCGCTTGGGCGTCGAGATATAGTCCTTGAAGCGGCCCGGAACCATCGGCCAGCGGCGGTGGATCAGGCCCAAGGCGCGATAGCATTCGGCGACGTCGGCGACGATGATCCGGAAGGCCATGACGTCGGACAATTGCTCGAAGCTGATGTGCCGCTCGGCCATCTTCTTCCAGATCGAATAAGGATGCTTCTGGCGGCCGGTGACCATGGCCTCGAGGCCGTTGTCGGCAAGGTAGAGCTGCAGGCCGAGGCCGATCCGCGCGACGAGGTCGCCGCCCTGCTCCTCGAGCTGGGTGAGGCGCCGGGTGATGGATGCGAAAGCATCGGGCTCGAGTTCCCTGAACGCGAGCGTCTGCATCTCGTTCATCATCTCGTACATGCCGATGCGCTCGGCGAGCGGCGCATAGATATCCATCGTCTCCCGGGCGATGCGGCGGCGCTTCTCCTCGGACGGGATGTGATGAAGCGTGCGCATATTGTGCAGCCGGTCGGCGAGCTTGACCAGCAGCACGCGGATGTCGTCGCTGAGCGCGAGCAGGAACTTGCGCAGATTCTCGGCGGCGCGCTCGTTCTCCG
The DNA here is from genome assembly GCA_036377835.1 of Sphingomicrobium sp. Taxonomy (GTDB): domain Bacteria; phylum Pseudomonadota; class Alphaproteobacteria; order Sphingomonadales; family Sphingomonadaceae; genus Sphingomicrobium. The sequence continues at coordinate 4,158 of DASUXP010000138.1, forward strand.
ACTGCGCCTCGATCTTGCTGAGCTTGGTCACGCCGTCGACCAGCCGCGCGACGTCCTTGCCGAAATGCTTTTCGATCTCCTGGGGCGTGGCGAGCGTATCCTCGATCGTGTCGTGGAGGATCGCGGTGGCGATCGTCTGGTCGTCGAGCCTCAGGTCCGTGAGGATTCCGGCGACCTCGATGGGGTGGCTGAAATAAGGATCGCCCGACGCACGCTTTTGCGCGCCGTGCGCCTTCATCGAGAAGACGTAGGCGCGGTTGATCAGCCCCTCGTCCGCATCGGGATCGTAGGAGCGGACCTTCTCGACCAGCTCATACTGTCTCAGCACGAGCCTAAGATGGGGTGAGGCGCCGCTTTTGTGCAAGCGCGAAAGCGGGGCCGCCCGGGGAGTGGAGCATCGGGCGGCCCCGCAGGGGAAGCTTATTGCGCGGCGAGGGCCCTGGCCGGGGCCGCCTTGGCGGCGGCGTTGCACTTGTCGAGCTCGGCCGGGCTGAAGGCGCGGCCGTCGACGATGAAGCTGTCGAGCTTGCCGGCGCGCTTGGCGAGCGACTGGCAGAGGACCGCCGGGCGGCTCTCCTCGCTGCTGCCCTGGCAGGCGGCCGGGCCGCAGGCCCAGGCGATGTCGCGGGCGATAATCCGGCCCGAGGCCGGGCTGGCTGGCTTGGCGGAATAGGTCGCGGCGAGTGCCGGCGAAGCGGCAAGGGCGGCGGCGGCAAGGGTGAAAATCGCTCGGAGCATCGCAAGTCCTCCTGTTATCGTTGCGAATCGCAACTGACTACGGCAGTCGGTTTTCACTTGCAACTATTTTTTGGGAAGCGCTTGTGCTTTCATTCGATTCGGCAACAGGCGGGAGACAGGCCCAATTGGCAGCGGATAAGGTCACGTCCGGCATCGACGCGTTCAAGCGTGCGGCCTTGTCCTGCCCGATTCCGGGCTCGGTCGAGCTGATCGGCGAGAAATGGGCGTTCCTGATCCTGCGCGGCGCGCTCAACGGCCTGCAGCATTTCGAGGAGTTCCAGGCCGGGCTCGACATCGCCCGCAACATCCTCTCCGACCGGCTCGGCAAGCTGGTCGCGGGCGGGATCCTCGAGCGCTCGCCGGACCCGTCCGACAAGCGCAAGGTGATCTATTCGCTCACTCCCAAGGGCGAGGGCCTGCTGCCGGTCGTGCTGGCGCTTCGGCAGTGGGGCGAGGAATGGGGCTATGGCAAGATGGACATCGTGCTGGCCGACCGCCGCGACGGCAAGCCGGTGCGCAGGATCTGCGTGATCGCCCACGACGGGCGCGAGCTGAAGCTCGAGGATCTGACCTGGATGCGCTCCGACGGGGAGCGGCTGGAAATCCCGGCCGCGCTGAAGACCGCGGCCGAATAAGCCCTACTCGTAGTCTCCGCCCGACGGGGTCGGCCGCGGCGGCGCGGCGGCGGTGAGACGCAGCGCCTCGGCCGCATCGCTCAGCGACGCCAGCTCCTCGGTCTCGTCCTCCTCGTCGATCCGCACCTTCTGCAGGTTGGTGACGATCGCTTCCTCGAGATCCTTGGGCTTGATCGTCTCTTCGGCGATCTCGCGCAGCGCGACGACCGGGTTCTTGTCGCGGTCGCGGTCGATGGTGAGGTCGGCGCCGCCCGAGACCTGGCGGGCGCGCTGCGCCGCGAACAGGACCAGGTCGAACCGGTTCGAGACCTTGTCCACGCAATCTTCAACCGTAACGCGCGCCATTCGTCGCTCCGCAAAAACTATTCCGATGCCGTGAGGCGCTCGCAATATGGGATGTCAGGAAGGCGGCGCCAATAGCTTGCAGGGGCGCGAAAAGTCAACAAAGGCTGCACGCATGGCGAACGATGCTGCCGGGCCGCTGCAGACGTCCGCCGCTCCGGCGGCGATCACGGTCGCGGGCAACCGCCTCCAGCTGATCGAAAGCGGCGAAGCGCGGCTCCGGGCGCTGCTCGACCTCATCGCCTCGGCGCGCGAGAGCGTCAGGATGCAATTCTACATGTTCAATCCCGACTGGGCCGGGCGGCTGGTCCGCGAAGCGCTGGTCGAGGCCGCGAAGCGCGGGGTCGAGGTGAAGCTTCTGATCGACGGATTCGGCTCCGTCGCCCAGCCCAAGTTCTTCACCCGGCTCGACGAGGCCGGCGGGGAATTGTGCGTGTTCAACCCGAGCTACGGCCGGCGCTATTTGCTGCGCGACCATCAGAAGATGGTCATCGCCGACGGCGCCACCGCGCTTATCGGCGGGGCGAACATCGACGATACCTATTTGAGCGACGAAGGCCCGCGCCACTGGCGCGACCTGTTCCTGTCGATCGAGGGACCGACGGTCGGCTGCGCCGCCGACTATTTCGATTCGCTGTTCCGCTGGAGCAACCGGGAGGGCGCGAAGCTGCGCTCGCTCAAGCGACTGGTCGGCCATTTCAGCCAGTGGCGCGGGCCTGTCCAGTGGAAGTTCAGCGGCCCGTTGAGCATGAAGAACAGCTGGTGGCGGAGCATCGGCCGCGACATCCGGAGGGCGAAGAACCTCGACATGATCTTCGCTTATTTCGCGCCGCCGGGAGCGATGCTGAGGCGGATCGGACGGCTCGGGCGCCGCGGCTGCGCGCGGATCATCACCGCGGCCAAGTCGGACAACAATGCGACCATCGCCGCCGCCCGCCACACCTACAGCCGGCTGCTCCGGCGGCACGTGCGGATGTACGAATATCAGCCGGCCAAGCTGCACACCAAGCTCGCGATCGTCGATGACGTGGTCTACATCGGCTCGTCGAACTTCGATTATCGCAGCCTCTACATCAACCTCGAGGTGATGCTCCGGATCAAGGACGCCGGCTTCGCCGCGATGATGCGCGAATATTTCGAGGGCGAGCTGGCGGCGAGCAAATGGATCACGCCCGAGCTCCACAAGCGCCGCTCGAACCCGTGGCGGCGCTTCAAGTGGGCGGTGTCCCACTTCCTCGTGAACATCATGGATTATACGGTGACGAGACGGCTCAACTTCAGGGCTGAGCGCTGATCCTCCCTCGCAGCTCGGCTGCGGGGGAGGTGGCATGCCCGCGCAGCGGGACTGACGGAGGGGGTTGCCCCCTCCACCACTCACTCTCCGGTGAGCGGTCCCCCTCCCCCTGAGCTGCGCTCATGGGGAGGATTACGGTAGGCCCAGAACAGCGTCGCGGGGGGAACGTTCACCCATTCGAATCCGCGCTCGATGCGCTCGAACCAGGGCGCGATGAAGTCGCGGACCTTGGGGCTGAACTGATAGACGAGGAAGGCGCCGCCGGGGCGAATGACCCTGGCCGTCGCCTCGGCGATCGCATCGCCGACGCCGGGCGGAAGCGTGCTGAACGGCAGGCCCGAAAGGACATAGTCGGCCTGGCCGAGGCCGCGGTCGGCGAGGATTTGCTCGACGTCGGCCGCCGATCCGGTCACCGCCACGAGGCGTGGATCGTCGATCGACCGCTTGAGGTAACGCGTGAAATCGGGGTTGGTGTCGATCGTCACCAAGGTCGCATCGGGGCCGAGCAAGTCGAGCACCGGCCGGGTGAAGGTCCCGACGCCGGGACCATATTCGACGAACAGCCGCGTATTCTCCCAATCCACCGGGCGCAGCATCTTCTCGATCAGCACGCGGCTAGACGGGATGATCGATCCGACCATCACCGGGTTCTTCAGGAAGCCGCGGAGGAAGTGCCACTGCGGGTTCTGCGAGCGGCGGTCGCGAATGCGCTGCAGCCGGCGGGGACCCTTCAGCGTGCGCACGGACGTGTTCGGCATGGATGCTCCATGGGGGAATCTGAAGCGGCGAGCGTTGGCAAAAGCGCCGCCGCTTGGCAAGTTTCCGAACGATGAGCCGCGCCGCTCGTTCGTCGCAATGTGGATTGCGTCGCCGCAGCGCTCCTCCCAATGACGGCCCGTGGCCTCGATCGCACACAAGCGCGGCGTCGGCGCGACGGCGCTGACCACGACCCACTTCCTGCTGCTCTATTCGGCCATGCTCGTCGCCTCCTCGGGCAACACCGCGCTCCAGTCGGTGATGCCGGCGATCGGCCGCGAGATCGGAATCGCCGATTTCTGGGTGGCGATCGCCTACACCTGGTCGGCCGTGCTGTGGGTGATCCTCGCCCCTTACTGGGCGGAAAAAAGCGACCGCCACGGCCGCAAGGCGCTCACCATCATGGGGGTGAGCGGCTTCATCCTGTCGATGCTGCTGTGCGGCGTCGTGCTGTACCTGGGGCTCGGCGGCTGGATCGGCGGCGCCCTGACCTTCGGCCTGTTCGCCATCTTCCGCGCGATTTACGGCGGGCTCGGTTGTGCGACCCCGTCGGCGACCCAGGCCTATGTCGCCTCGAAGACCCGGCGCAGCGGGCGCGTCGCGGCACTCTCGGCTCTGTCGTCGTCCTTCGGTCTCGGAACGATCATCGGCCCCGCGGTCGCGCCGCTGTTCGTCTTTCCCATCGCCGGCCTGGCCGGGCCCCTGTTCGCCTTCGCCGCGATCGCGGCAGCGGTGGTGGCGGCGATCGTCGCCTGGCTCCCCAACGACCGCTACGGGCGGCGGACCGGCCGCGGCGCGGCGATGAGCTACCCCTCGCTCGCGACTCCGCCCACCGGCGCCAGCGTCGTCGCCGCGACCTCGCC
>DASUXP010000139.1:0-2766 GCA_036377835.1 Sphingomicrobium sp.
GTCTGGATCGAGCCCGGGCAAGTTGACGTAGCGCGCCGCTTCCTTGGCGTACTGGATCGTCTTCTCGGTCCCGATCGTGCCGAAATAGGCATTCAGGGCGTCGGTATCGTCGGTGATGTAGGTCGCGTTGACCCACGCCGCGCGGCCCGAGATCACGCTGAAGTCGTAAAGGTCCTTTTCGACGCGGGCGATGAAGTCCCGCGCCTGCGCCGCGGTCGGCGCCGGCCCGGTGTTGACGGCGGGCGGCGGCGGGACCGCTGCGGCGGGCTGCGCCGCGGGCGCCGCGGCCGACGCGCTCAGCACCAGAGCAATGAATGAAACGGAAGCTGCGAGTTTCATGAGCGGTTCTCTCCCCAGGGAATCGCTTGCAGCGAGTGACCGCGCGGGCTTCCTGCGTCAAGCGGCGAGGAAGCGCGCGATCTCCTCCCCCAGCTGGGGCTTCGTCACGCTGCTCATGTGGGTCCCCGGGATCTCGCGGAAGACTGCGTCGGGAAGCACGTTGGCGAGTTCCTCGGCCGAGCCATTGTCGTCGTCCTCGCTTCCGCAGACCACGAGCGTCGGCATCGTAAAGGCCTCGAGCCAGTCGACGAAGGCGTCCTCGAACGTTTCGAGAAGCAGCGCCGCGGCGATCCGGTCGACCTTCTGGCTCTTCATGAACTGGATCGACAGCCAGTGCGGGTCGCCGCGCTGAACGCTGTCGAACATGGCGATCGCATCGAGGAAGAAGGTCTTGCGCCGCTGCCAGTGCCGCAGCCCGGAAAGCCCCGCGCCGCCGAGCACCGCGCGGCGCGGACGAAGCCCCTCGCCCACGCCTTCCACGGTGGTCCGCGCGCCGAGCGAGAAACCGCCGAGGTCGAATTCCCCGAGCCCGAGATGCGCGACCAGCTCGCGCAAATCACGGGCGAGGATACCCTTGGGATAATGCTCCGGCTCGTGCGGCCGCCCGCTCCGCCCGTGCGCGCGAAGGTCGGGCATGATCACCCGGAACCCGGCCGCCGAGATACGCGCCGCGTGCCCGAACTTGATCCAGTTCATGTGCGCGTCGGAGAAGAGCCCGTGGAGCAAAATCACCGGCCGGCCCTGCCCGAGCTCGTAATAGGCCAGCCGGATGCCGTCGGACGCGGTCCAGAAATGTGTCGTCGGCTCGGTCATTCGGCTCGATCCTATTACGCAATGCCCCCGAGGAGAACGCGCAGACGTTCGTTGGGCTACTTCGGCTCGTAGGACGTCAGGTCGTTCAATTGGCGCTGCATCTGATCCGACATGTCGGACAACGAGCCCATCAGCTGCTTCATCTCCTTCAGCTTCCTCGTTTCCTCGCAGGTTTCGCTTGCCGCGTCCCTGCTGCACAGGATTTCGCCCATCTGGATGGTATCGTCGACGATCGGGCCGATCGTCGCGCAGGCGGCGGCCGCATCCTCCCCCTCGTTCGCGCACGTCAGAAACGAGCCGAGGCCCGTCGCGAAGGCGCGCTGGAACTCGTGCTCCAGCTCCGGGGTGCTCATCGACTGCCACTGCATGACAGCCAGGGCTCGAGTGCCGGGGCTGCCCGGCACGGTGAAGAAGGCGAGCAGCGCGACCAGTCCGAGCGCGGCGCCGATCAACAGCGGTGTCTTCGGATTGCCCGTTGAATGGAAATCGCCTGACCAGTCTGCGTGGCTCGAAGCGTCTTCCGGTTGCGCCGGCGCCGCAGCGGCCTGCTCCCCGGCTTGCGCGGCCGTGGAACCGGCCGGTTCGTGCAATCCCGAAGCCTCGGCGAGGATCTGCTTCTTCTGCGCCTCATACTCCTCGTCGGTGAGCAGATTCGCCCGCCGCAACTGCGCCAGTTTCTCCAGCAAATCGATTTTCGAAAGCACCCGCGTCCCCTCGCATACCCCTTGCGCAGACTAGAGAATATGCAACACGGGCGCCGGGGCAACAGTAAAGGTCGCGTAGATGGACCTCGGGGAAAAACTGAAACTGATCGAGCGCCTGGGGCGCCTGCACGCGGAAGGCGCGCTCAGCGACGCGGAATTCGCCGCGGAGAAGGCGAGGCTGCTCGGCGGCGGCGGGATTGCGACAGAAGCGCCGAAGCCCGCCGCAACGGAGCCCGACCCGGCGAATCAACATCCGGTCATTGAAGAGCCTGCTGATCAGCCCGCGTATGGCAAGCCGGACGAGCGAGGAACCGCGCGGCTGATCAATTGGGGCGCCGGCGCGGCGGTGGTGATCGCCGTCCTCGGCGGCGGTTTCTGGCTAGGGCAGATCCAGGCGGGCCCGCCCGCGGATGCGCTGGTCGGCAATGGCTCGGTTGCCGCAACCTCGTCGCCGGCGAAAGCCATCACCAGGGCGCAATTGGTCGGTGCCTGGACCCCGGACGAATCCTGCATCAGCGATTCCGGCTTCGACCTCTATGCCGACGGGACCGTCGGTTATGAGGATGGCTCGGGCCGCTGGAGCATCGAGGACGGCAAGCTCGTCACCGACGACGACAGCGGCCGCAGCGCTACGGCCATCCAGTCCCTGTCCGGCGATACCCTATCGCTGCGCTACGCCGACGGAAGCGTGACCCGGTTCCGGCGCTGCTCGCCCGCGCAAGTCGCTGCCGCCAAGCGGGCCGCCGAGGCCGATGCCGTTCTGACGGCCGCCGGGCAGGCCGTCGAAAACGCGGGAGCAGCCGTCGAGGCCGCGTCCGACGAAACCTTCACCGCCGACGAGCAGCGGGCCATCGACGCTTACAACCGCTTGAACAGCGCGTGCCGCGGCGGCTCGGGCGACGAGCAGTCG
>DASUXP010000140.1:0-5428 GCA_036377835.1 Sphingomicrobium sp.
CTGAACGAGGGGCTGCTGTGGCAGAAGGAAAGCTTCGGCGGCCGGACGGTCACGCACGACTTCCTGCGCGGCACGCTGTGACCTAGCGGCGGATACCGAACAGCCGATGGGCCGTGAGTGCGGCGAGCACCTTCGGCGAAAAGCGCACGCCCAGCGACGCCCTCAGGAATTCAGCATAATGGCCGCCGCCGTCCTGCCAGCGCTGCATCAGCAGCAGGCGCGACATGCGATAGCGCGCGTGCCGGGCCGCTCGCGGCCACCGGCCCATGATGATCGCGCAGGATTGGAGATGTTCGAGAAAGAGCTTTGCGGGCTGGGAAGGATCGGGGGATGCGGTGACATTCTGCGAATAGCGCCGTTGGCGGGCGTAGATGCCCGGAACGGGCTCGATCGTGCCGCCATCGGCGAGGCAGGTCACGTAATAGAGCCAGTCGGAAGCGACCGGAATCGATTCATCGAAGCTGGCCGGCGAGGCCGACGCCCGCACCATCGACGACATGCCGGTGTTGAAGTGGCCGTAGCGGACCAGCGTCGCGAACGTGCCGCTGCGCTGCCGGTCGAACTCGGACCAGCGCTGGATCGTTCGCCCGCTCTCGCTCTCGAACAGCTCCACGTCGTGATAGCAGATGTTGCAATCGCGATTGGCCTCCATGTGCGCGACCTGAGCGGCGATCTTGCCCGGAAGCATCAGGTCGTCGCCGCCGATCCAGGCGATATATTTGCCGGTGCACGCGCCGAGCGCGACATTGTGGTTGGCGGTGACTCCGCGATTCTCCGGACTCAACCGCACCACGAACTTTCCGGGATGATCGCGCTCATATCGCCGAAGAAGCTCGGCGGTGCCGTCGATCGAGCCGTCATCGGCGACGACGATCTCGATCTCGGGATAATCCTGCGCGAGGATCGAATTGAGGCATTCCTCGAGAAAGGGCCGCTGATTGTAGGTCACGACCGCGACGCTGACGAGCGGGCTCATCCGTTGTCGTGCTCGAAGTCGAGGATCGCATCGGCAACGCGGCCCGCGTCGTCGATCGACAAATGCGGGCCCATCGGCAGGCTCAGCACTTCCTGCGCCAGTCGCTCGGCGATGGGGAAGTCGCCCGCCGCATGACCGAGGCCGCGATACGCGCCCTGCAGATGGGGCGGGATCGGATAATGGATGATCGTCCCGATCCCGCGGCCGGCAAGGAAGGCGGCGAGGTCGTCGCGGCGCGACGACCGGATCACGAACAGGTGCCACACCGGGTCTGCCCAGTTGGGCACCGCGGGAAGAATGATCCCGGACCCGGCAAGGCGGTCGCTGTAGGCGGCGGCGATCGCGGCCCGGCGCGCATTCCATGAATCGAGCACGTCGAGCTTCACGCGCAACACCGCCGCCTGGATGGGGTCGAGGCGGGAGTTGAACCCCTTCACGTCATTTACGTACTTTCGGCTCGACCCGTAATTGCCGAGCTCGCGCACGCGCCGGATGAGCCGCGCGTCATTGCTGGTGACCGCGCCGGCGTCGCCGAACGCGCCGAGGTTCTTGCCTGGGTAAAAGCTCCAGCACACGGCGTCCGAATGCGCGCCGATCCGGTCGCCCTTGTAGCGGGCGCCGTGCGCCTGGGCCGCGTCCTCGACCACGCGCAGGCCGTACCTGCGGGCGATGTCGTGAATAGCATCGATCTCGGCGGGCTGGCCGTAGAGGTGGGTCGGCAGGATCAGCTTCGTCCGCGGGGTGATCGCCGCTTCGATCTTCGCCGGATCGAGATTGTGGGTCACCGCATCGGGCTCCACGAGCACCGGGGTCGCGCCCGCCATGCTGACCGCGAGCAGGGTGGCGATATAGCCGTTGCTGGCGACGATCACTTCGTCGCCCTCCCCGACGTCGAGCGCGCGCACCGTCAGGTGCAGCGCGTCGAGGCCGTTGCCGACGCCGGCGCACTGCTCCGCACCGCAATAACCCGCCCAGGCCCGCTCGAACGCCTCGACCTCAGGGCCGCCGATGTACCAGCCCGACCTGACCACCCGCGCGACCGCATCGTCGATCTTCGGCGCGAGCTCTTTGTAGGCGGCATCGAGGTCGAGGAACGGAATGCCGGTCACCGAACGAGCTCCTTGCGCATCGTAAGCACGCCGCCGCCCCTTCCGGTTTCGGAGAATCCCACGCGCCGATAGAGCGCGATCGCCCCTCCGTTGAAATCCGCAACGCGAAGGTCGAGCGCGGCGAGGCCAAGGCCGAGCGCCTCCGCTTCGACCAGCTCGAGCATCGCCTTGCCGAGCCCCCGGCCGCGCTGATCGGGCTCGCCGATATAGCCCCAATATTCCGCGATATCGCCGCGAAAGCTCTTGAGGCCCGCGGCCCCGATAGGCTCCCCGCCGGCCAGCTCCACCCCCCAGATTCGGTAATCCTCGCGCGGCAGCGCGGCGAAAAAGCGCTCCTGGTCCTCGCGGGTGAAATCGGGGGTCATGGTGAGCCGCTTGGTCTCCGGATCGTTGAGCCAGCGCCAGCTATGGTCGAGATAGTCGCGGCTGAACGGGACCAAAGCGATGCGCGCCGACTCTTCCACCTTCCTCACGGCTGCGCTAGTCGCCGCGCCGCTGCGCTCATGCAAGTGTTTCACGATGATCGGGTCCCGGCGGACATGACGAGCGGCCATGGCTGATCCCGGTTCGCCGCTCGTCTCGGTGCTGATGCCCGCCTACAACCACGAGCGGTTCGTTCGCGAGGCGATCGAGAGCGCCTGGAAGCAGAGCCATGCCAACATCGAGCTGGTGGTGATCGACGACGGCTCGAGCGACGGCACGTTCCGGATTCTCGAGGAGCTGGCGGCGGCGTCGCCCGTCCCGATGCAAGTCCGGACCCAGGCCAACCAGGGCATTGCGCGCACGCTCAACAGCCTCGTGGCCGATGCCAGGGGCGAATGGCTCGCCTTCCTCTCGTCCGACGATTTCTATTCCCCGCAGTTCATCGAGCGAAACCTCGCCGCGGCCGCGACCGCCGGTGAACGCGGCGTGGTCATTCACTCCGACGCGTGGATCGTCGAGGCGAGCGGGCGGGTGACCGGCCGAATCGGGCCGCTGCGCTCCACCTCGCCCGCGCGCGGCGACGCCTTCGACCTCATCGCCACGGGTAAGGCGCACGTCGTCTCCGCCGGCATTTTCCTTCGGCGCGACCTGCTCCTTGCCGCAGGCGGCTTCGACCCGACGATGGTCGCCGAGGACCTCGACCTGCACCTCCGCCTCGCCCGGCGCGCGCGCTTCCATTATCTCGACGAGCCGCTCTTTTTTTCGCGGCACACGCCGGGCAGCCTCGGCAAGCGCCCGTGGCTGTGGGGCGACAGCATCATCCGCTCGCTCGCCAAGCACGAGGACATCCTGGGGTCGCGGCTGCCGGCGCTGCTCAGCAAGTCGAGCGAGAATATCGCGGTCGCCTGCTTCGAGCAGGGCGAGCGGCGGCCGGGCCTGCACTGGGCGCGCCGCGCCCTCGCCTACGCACCGGGCCTCTCCGCCCAAAGCGCCACCGCCGCGCGCCTGGCCGTCCGCTCGGCCCGGGCGACGATGCGATCGCTGGCGGTCCGGCTGTTCGGCCGCGAGCGGCTGGTGCGGGTCAAGCGCAAGCTGCAGCGCGCGTGACTGGCGAGCGGGACTCCTACCGCCGCATCTTCGTGTCGACCGCCATGATGGGCGGGGCGACCATCGTCGCCATCCTTGTCGGGGTCGTCCGCACCAAGATTTTCGCGCTGACCATCGGGCCGGCGGGGATCGGGCTCATCGGCGTGCTCACCAGCGTGATGGCGACGGCGGCGGCGATCGGGGGAATGGGCCTCGGCTTCAGCGGGGTCCGGCAGATCGCCTCCAGCGAGCGCACGCGCGGCCTGGCGCGGCGGGCGCTGTGGCTCGGCGTCTGGCCGCTCGCTCTCGTCACCGCGCTGGTGCTGTGGTTCGCCCGGGCGCCGATCGCGCGCTGGGTCACGGGAAGCGAGGCGCAGGCGCTCGGCGTCGGGCTGATGGGCCTCGCCGCGGCGCTCACCATCCTCGCCGGCGCGCAGACGACGGTGATTCAGGGCATGGGCAACGTCGCCGGAGTGGCCAAGGCGCGGGTCTGGGGGGCGATCCTCTCGCTGCTGATCGGGGTGCCGGCGGTGCTCTACGCCGGACCGGTCGGGATCGCGCTGGCGGTGATCGGAATCCCGCTCGGCAACCTCATCGGCAACCTGCCCTACCGGCCCGCCGCGGAGCGCAATGCGGCGAAGCTTTCGCGCGGCCAGCTGGCCGGCCAGCTTCGCGAGCTGATCGCGCTCGGAGTGACCTTCATGGCGACGACCGCGCTCGCCGCGGGAACGCTGGTCGTCGTCCGCACCCTCGTGATCCGCGCCGACGGGATGGAAGCGGCGGGCCTCTACCAGGCGGCTTATTCGATCTCCGCGCTCAACGCGTCGCTCGTCCTCTCCGCCATGGCGACGGATTATTTCCCGCGCCTCAGCGCCGCGCAGGACGACCGCGCTTATTCGGCGACGATGGTCAACCAGCAGCTTCGCGCCGCGCTTCTCCTCGCCTCGCCGGTCCTGATCGGGATGGTTGCTCTGGCGCCGCTCGTCCTCCAGCTGCTCTACAGCGGCGCCTTCACCGCAGGCGCCGATTTGCTGCGCTGGCAGCTCACCGGCGAATTGCTGAAGCTGCCCGGCTGGGCGCTCGGGTTCCTGCTGCTCGCGCGCGCCGACAAGAGCCGCTACCTGCTGGTCGAGAGCGCGTTCGTGGTCGCTTATGTCGGCGGGACGGCGGCGCTGCTCCCGCTCGCCGGCCTCAAGGGCGCGGGCTTTGCCTATCTCGGCGCCTACCTCCTCTATTCGCTGCTGCTGATCGCGATTTGCGGGCGGCGGCATGGCGCGATCGTCGACAAGCGCAACCGCGCGCACCTGCTGATCGTGGGCCTGCTGCTGGTCGCCCTGTCGCTGCTCGGCGGAGCGGCGCCGTGGGCGGCGGGCGGGATCGGGCTCGCCGCGGCGGCCGCCGCTTCGGCTTATGCGCTGCGGCACATCTACGAGATCCGCAAGGCGCCGCCGGCCCCTGCCCCGCTGGACCTGCCCGCGGCATGAGCGCCAACGTCTTCTATCTCTCGTTCGACGGGATGACCGACCCGCTCGGCCGCTCGCAGGTGCTGCCCTACCTCACGGGACTTGCCGCGCTCGGGCATCGCATTCGCATCGTCAGCCTGGAGAAAGCCGATGCCTACGACCGCGACGCATGGGCGGTCGACGAAATCTGCCGCGAGGCCGGGCTCGAGTGGCATCCCCTGCCCTACCGGACGCGCCCGCCGATCGTCTCGACCCTGCTCAACCTGCGGGCGCTGCGCCGCGCCGCCGAGCGGCTGCTCCGTCAACGCCCCGCGGACTTCAGCCATTGCCGAAGCGACCTTCCGGGAATCGTAGGACGGAAGCTGAAGCGC
>DASUXP010000141.1:0-3710 GCA_036377835.1 Sphingomicrobium sp.
GGAGTGATGGTCCACATGCGCCGCGGCGGCGTCGACCTGAAGATGGGTGCGGTGATGATCGTCGGCGGGCTGTTCGGGTCGTTCACCGGCGCGGCGCTTTTCCGGCTGCTCCAGTCGACCGGCCAGATCGACCTCGTCATCGGCTTCCTCTACGTCCTCATCCTCAGCTGGATCGGCGGCCTCATGTTCAAGGACGCGCTGCTCGCGCTCGGCTTTGTCAAGGCGAAGGCCGAGACAGAGGACAAGCCACCGCGGCACAATCGCTGGATCGCCTCGCTGCCGCTGCGCTGGCGCTTCTACAGCTCCGGCCTCTACCTCTCGCCGCTGGCGCCGCTCGCGCTCGGCTTCCTCGCCGGAGTGCTGACGGTCCTGCTCGGCATCGGCGGCGGGTTCATCCTCGTCCCCGCGATGATCTATTTGCTCGGCATGGCGCCGCGCGTGGTGATCGGCACGAGTCTCGTCATGATCCTCGCCGTCAGCGCGGCAACGACGATGGTCCACGCGCTGACGACCCGCGCGGTCGATATCGTGCTCGCCGGGCTGCTCCTGATTGGCGGCGTGGTCGGTGCGCAGTACGGCGCAATGCTGACGACCCGGGTCAAGCCCGACTATCTCCGCCTCGCGCTCGCCGGGATCATTCTCGTGGTCGCCATGCGGATGGCGCTCGGCCTCGCCTGGCGGCCCGACGAAATCTATTCGATCGAGCTGCTGTGAAGCGGCGTCTTTCCGCTGTTCTGCTGGCGCTGGCGCCCCTGCTCATCGCCGCCGACAAGCCGCTGCTCGTGCCCGACATCTCGGCCCGCAAGGTGCAGATCCGCTACAGCTTCACCGGCGCCCAGCTGCTCCTGTTCGGGGCGATCATCTATCCGGGCGGCAGGACGCCCAGCCGACCCGCCGACATCGTGGTCGTTCTTCGCGGCCCGGTGCAGCCGATCCTCGTCCGCGAGAAGCGCAAGATTGCCGGCATCTGGATGAACGCCGATTCCAACCGTTTCCGCTCCGCGCCGTCATTCTATGCGGTCGCTTCGTCCAAGCGGATCGCGGACCTGGTCGATGAGCGCACCGCCTCCATCTACGAAATGGGCCTCGGCAACCTCCAGCTCTCGCCCGGCGGCGGCGCTCTGCCGGAAAAGGAGCGGCGGTTCGAAGCGGGCCTGCTCGACCTCCGCCGCCGCCACGGCCTCTATTCGGAGAATCCGCGCGGCGTCGAAATCACCGGCGGTGTGCTCTACCGGGCGACCATCACCATCCCCAGCGACGTGCCGGTCGGCACTTATACCGCCGAGACTTTTCTCGTCGACCGCGGCAAGGTGATCGCGGCCGCCACCAAGGACATCGAGATCAGCCAGTCCGGTTTCGAGCGGTCCGTGGCCCTCGCCTCGCGGCGCCATTCGTTCCTTTACGGCCTCACCGCCGTCATCCTCTCCCTCGGCCTCGGCTGGGCGGCCGCGGCCTTGTTCCGCCGGCGGCTATAACCGACGCCCCTAAAAGATTTTTAACCGCTCGCGCGTAACAGGCTTCCGGTCATTACCCGGGGGTGCGTAAGCATATGAACGATCAGCCGAACCTGCGTCAGTTCCTCGACGAAGTCAGCAGCTTCGCGGAGGAGACCCCCGCCGCCGCCGCTCCCGCGGCCGCGCAGCCCGCGCTCGGCGCGATCGGCAAGGTGCTCGAAATCGCCGGCTCCGGCTCGCAGATCTGCATGGACCGGACGCGGCTCAGCGAGCTGCAGTCGCATTCCGACCCTGCCGTGGCAATGTCGGGGCAGGTCGGAAGCCAGGTGAAGATGGTTGTCGGCACCAACTGGCTGATCGCCAACGTCCGCACGATGAAGGCCGACGAGAGCGGGGAAGTGGTCGCCAACGTCGACTTCCTCGGCGAGGGCAGTCGCGACGGTTCGGGCAAGATGACCAACTTCCGCCGCGGCGTGACGCGTTACCCGATTCCCGGGTCGGAGGTTCACCCCGTCACCACCGACGATCTCCGCGCGGTTTTCGCCGCGAGCGACGAACCCAACATCGAGATCGGTACGGTCTATCCGACCGACGACATCCGCGGGGCGCTCTACGTGGACCCGATGTTGTCCAAGCATTTCGCGGTCCTCGGATCGACCGGTACCGGAAAATCGACTTCGGTCGCCCTGATCCTCCACCGGATCTCGGAGCTGAGCCCCGAGGGTCATATCCTGATGATCGACCCGCACGGCGAATATTCGGCCGCGTTCAAGGGCTGCGGCGAGCTGTTCAACGTCGACAATCTGCAGCTGCCCTACTGGCTGATGAACTTCGAAGAGCATTGCGAAGTGATGCTGACGACCCACGAGGCCGAGCGGCAGCGCGACGCCGACATCCTCGCCAAGTGCCTGCTTGCGGCACGCACCAAGGGCAAGGACATGAGCCAGTATGGCAAGGTGACGGTCGACAGCCCGATCCCCTATCTGCTCGCCGACCTCAACACGATCATCGTCAACGAGATGGGCAAGCTCGAGCGCGCCGGCGACACGCTGCCTTACCAGCGGTTGAAGACCAAGCTCGACGAGCTCCGCGCCGACCCGCGCTACACCTTCATGTTTTCGGGCATGCTGGTTTCGGATTCGATGCCGCAGCTGCTGGCCAAGCTGTTCCGCCTGCCGAGTCACGGCAAGCCGATCTCGATCGTCGACGTGTCCGGCGTCCCGTCGGAAGTGACGTCGGTCGTGGTCTCCGTGCTGGCGCGCATGGTGTTCGACTATGCAATCTGGTCGCGCACGGAGGCGCAGCGCCCGCTGCTGCTGGTCTGCGAAGAGGCGCATCGCTACGTGCCCAAGGACGAAAATGCCGAGAACGGCCAGTCCGTCCGCCGAATCCTCGAGCGGATCGCCAAGGAAGGCCGTAAGTACGGCGTGTCTCTGGGCCTCATCACACAGCGCCCGTCCGACCTCGCCGAAGGCGTGCTCTCGCAGTGCGGCACGATCGTCTCGATGCGTTTGAACAACGACCGCGACCAGGCCTGCGTGCGCGCCGCCATGCCGGAAGGCGCGCGCGGCTTCCTCGACGCCATCCCGGCACTGCGCAACCGCGAATGCATCGTCTGCGGCGAAGGTGTCGCCATTCCGATCCGGGTGCGCTTTGATGACCTCGAGCCCGAGAAGCGCCCGGCCTCGTCCGATCCGAGCTTCGCCCGTCTGTGGCGCGAGACCGGCGACGAGGAAGGCATCATCCAGCGCACGATCAAGCGCTGGCGGGGCCACGGCCGCTGAGCTGTAACCGGGACGTAAGTCCCGGATTATCAACGCCGTTTAACGTGGATATAATGGACCTTCGACTCGCGTCCGAGTCGGAGGGGGGTATCTATGCGAAAGCTGTTTCTGACAGGCGTCTTCGCCGCCATCGTTTCCGTTCCGGCGATTTCCGTGGCCGCGCCCGATGGCAAGAACCGCAAGGTCACGGTCGCCAATATGAGCAATCACGTGCTTCGCGAACTTTACGCTTCACCGGTGACCGCCAAGACCTGGGAAGAGGACATGCTCGGCCAGCGCACGCTTGCGTCGGGCAAGACGATCAGCGCCAACATCGATAACGGCACCAACGAATGCTATTACGACCTCAAGGGCGTGATGGACAACGGACGGACCGTCGAGGAGCGCAACGTCAACGTCTGCGCCGCGTCGAAGTGGGTGATCGGCGAGACCAGCGACTCGGTGCAGTAGCCCGCGGTCAGGCGCCGCGCTT
>DASUXP010000142.1:0-5039 GCA_036377835.1 Sphingomicrobium sp.
GCCCACGGATCTTATTTTTCCGCGACATTGATGGCGTTCAGCGGGGTCCAGTCGATCATGGGCACGGGCAAGCTGACCCCCGAGATGGAGGCCAAGGCGCGGCAGACGTTCGACGTCTGGGGCAAGGGGCTGAACCTCGCCTACCGGATCGGGGTGAAGATCGCGCTCGGCACCGACAGCGCGGTGGCGCCGCATTCCCAGGCGGGCCGCGAGCTCGAGCTGATGGTCACAAAGGGCGGAATGACCCCGCGCGACGCGCTGATCGCCGCGACCAAGGGCGGCCCCGACCTCATGGGCCTGTCGGGCGAGACGGGCACACTCGATCCCGGCAAGTCGGCCGACCTGATCGCAGTCGACGGAGACCCGTTGGTCGATCCGAGGGCCGTGCAGCACGTCGGCTATGTCATGGTCCAGGGCCGTCCCATCCCGATGAAAGGCGCTGAATGACCCGCACGTCCCCGCTTGCCCTTGTCCTGGCGCTCGTCGCCGCTCCTCTCGCGGCGCAGAACGCGCCGGCCGGCGACACGCCATCGCGGGAAGCCAAGGCCGAAGCCGCCAAGCCCAACCCGGACCAGGTCAAGGCCAGCGTCGAGGAAGACGCCCAGCCGGTGCGCCGGTCGATTTCGCTGCGTGGCCGGACGCTCGCCTACACGGTCACTCCGGGGCACCTCACGATTCGCAACGACGAGGGCGAGCCGACCGCGAGCATGTTCTACGTCGCTTACACTGTGTCCTCGAAGGCGCCGCGGCCGGTTACCTTCCTGTTCAACGGCGGGCCGGGCTCCTCGACCATGTGGCTGCACATGGGGTCGTTCGGGCCGATGAAG
The DNA here is from genome assembly GCA_036377835.1 of Sphingomicrobium sp. Lineage (GTDB taxonomy): Bacteria > Pseudomonadota > Alphaproteobacteria > Sphingomonadales > Sphingomonadaceae > Sphingomicrobium. The sequence continues at coordinate 828 of DASUXP010000142.1, forward strand.
GTCGACGCCTCGAGCCCCGAGACCGTCGCCGGGCCGCCGTTTCGCTACGCCGCCAACCCCGACACCCTTCTCGACATCAGCGACCTGGTGTTCATCGACGCGCCGACCACCGGCCTGTCGCGGCCGCTGGGCAAGGCCGAGCCCAAGGACTTCTTCGGCGTCGACAAGGACCTCGACGCCTTCAGCCGGACGATCCAGCGCTACCTCACCAAATATGCGCGGTGGAATTCGCCCAAGTTCATCATCGGCGAGAGCTACGGGACGACGCGCGCCGCGGGCCTTTCCGACATGCTGCTCGACCGCGGGGTCCAGCTCAACGGGATCGCGTTCGTTTCCACCGTCTTCAACTTCGCCGACTTCCAGGGCGACCAGAGCCTGGTCAACTTCTTCCCCACGCTGGCGGCGAACGCCTGGTATCACGGCAAGGTCGAGCCGAGGCCGGAGCTGAGGCCGTTCCTCGCCGAGGCGAGCGCCTTCGCCGCCGGCCCCTATGCGTCGGCGCTGCAAAGGGGGAACGCGCTGTCCGAGGAGGAGAAGGGCACGATCGCCCGGCAGATGTCGCGCTTCCTCGGGATCTCGGCCGACTATATCCTGCGCTCCAACCTGCGCATCCAGGACGACCGCTTTCGCCGCGAGCTGCTTCGCGACCGCGGCCAGATCATCGGGCGAATCGATTCGCGCTATGTCGGCACCGAAGCCGACAATGCCGGCGCCGGCACCAGCTACGACCCGCAGGCGAGCGCCATCACCGGGGCCTTCGTCGGAGCGCTCAATGATTATCTGTTCCGCGACCTCGGCTACCGCACCCAGCTTGTCTACCGGCCCAACAATTATGCCGCGATCTACGGCGGCAAGGACGGGTGGGACTTCCAGCACAAGGGGCCGGACGGCGACCAGCAGATCGCCGACACCAGCGCCGACCTCGCCAACGCCATGCGTCAGAACCCGCGGATGAAAGTGCTGTCGGTGAACGGCTATTACGATTTGGCGACGCCCTTCCACGGCGCCGATTACGAGTTCGGGCATCTGGCGCTGGAGCCGCAGCTGCAGCGCAACATCCGCTACGTTTATTATGAAGCCGGGCACATGATGTACACGGACCCGGCCTCGGCGCGGCAGCTGAAGGCCGACCTCGCGCAATTCTACGCGAGCGCACAATGAAAGAGCCGGCGGAATTGCTTCCGCCGGCTCCTCGCCCCCTAACCGGGATTCAGCTCAGCTGATCGGCTGAAGGTTCACCGCGGCATATTTGCCGCGGCGATCGACCTCGATCTCGAACTCGAGCCGGTCGCCCTCGTTCAACGTCGGGATCCCAGCGCGCTCCACCGCCGAGATGTGCACGAAGGCATCGGGCTGGCCGTCGTCGCGCTGGATGAAGCCAAAGCCCTTCATGGCGTTGAAGAACTTGACCGTCCCGCTCGCCTTCTCGCCGGTCAGCTGGCGCTGCGGCCCGCGCTCGGCACGTTCGACGGCCATCGGCTCGCCGTCGATTCGCAGGTTGGTCGCCGAAATGCGCCCGCCGCGGTCCACCAGGGTGAACTCCAGCGGCTGGCCGTCGGCGAGGTCGGTCAGGCCGGCCTGCTCGACCGCGGAGATGTGGACGAACACGTCCTCGCCTCCGTCATCGCGAACGATGAAGCCGAAGCCCTTTTGCGGATTGAAGAATTTGACGACGCCCTTGCCCTCGCCGACGACCTGCGGCGGCATTCCGCCACCGCCGCCGCCACGAAAGCCGCCGCCGCCACCGCCGCCGCGATATCCACCGCCGCCGCCGCCGCCGCCGCCGAAGCCGCCGCGATCGCCAAAGCCGCCACGGCCGCCATAGCCGCCGCGCTCCTGGAATCCGGTGTCTCCGAAATTGTCGCCGCCGAAGAAATCGTCACGCTTGTCGCGCCCGCGCCCGCCGCGGTCGCCTTTGCGCCCTCTGTCGAAACCCATGCTAGTCCAAACTTCTTTCGTGCCCTAGTACCAGTAAAACCAACGCGCTGGGCCCTGGGCGCAACCGGTCACGGCGCGTGTCCCACTCACGCACCGTTCACAGCCCTTACAGTAAAAATCGCGCCTTCTCTAGTGATTGAATCCATGGCGGGGCTGGCAAGGGGGGCCGGTGCCGGACTAAAGTGGCGGACCCTGGCGGCGAACGGAGTGCGAATGGCGGTTCATTTTCATGAAGAGGACTTGCCGGCGGACGTCCGTTTCGCGGATGGGCCGATCGCCGTCGACACCGAAGCGATGGGCCTCGTCCCCGGCCGCGATCGCCTCTGCCTGGTGCAGCTGTCCGACGGCAAGGGCGACGAGCACCTCGTTCGGTTCAGGCGCGGCAGCGATTATTCCGCGCCCCACCTCAAGGCGCTGCTGGCCGATCCGAGCCGGCTCAAGCTCTACCATTTCGCCCGCTTCGACGTCGGCATCATGCAGGCCTATCTCGGGATCATGGCCGCCCCGCTCTATTGCACCCGCACGGCCTCGCGCCTGGTGCGCACCTATACCGACCGCCATGGCCTCAAGGATTTGGTCAAGGAGCTGCTCTGCCTCGACCTGTCGAAGCAGCAGCAGACCAGCGACTGGGGCGCCGGCGAGCTCAGTGACGCGCAGCGCGAATATGCGGCCAGCGACGTCCGTTACCTGCACGCGCTGAAGGAGAAGCTCGACGAGCGCCTGCAGCGCGAGGATCGAGTCGCGCTCGCCCAGGCCTGCTTCGATTTCCTGCCGGCGCGCGCCCTGCTCGATATCGCCGGCTGGCCGGAGCAGGACATTTTCGCGCATGACGGATAAAGCGGATGTCTGAAGCCGCGGTCCGGGAGCGCACGGTCAAGCAGCGCTGGGCGGTTCCCGGAAGCGCGCACGACCGGCTCGTGCGCTGGTTCAAGATCGCGCTTCCGAGCGCCGTCGGGGTGCTGATCGCCGTGCTCGCCCTGGCGCCGCTCGACCGTCACGGCGACGTCAGCTTCATCCTCGACAAGAAGAAGGTCGAGAACGCGCCCGAACGGATGCGGGTCGAGACCGCACGCTATGTCGGCGCCGACGACAAGGGCCAGAGGTTCGAGATCACCGCCCAGCGCGCCGTTCAGCGCAGCTCGGAAGTGCCGGTGGTCGACATCGAGGGGATGTTCGCCCGGCTGATGCTCGCCAGCGGGCCGCTGATGATCGCCGCCAACCAGGGCCAGTACGACCTCGACCGGCAGATGGTCGATGTCGACGGTCCGGTGCGCGTCGTCGGGCCGGACGGCTATCGCCTGGAGACGCGCGACGTGACCGTCGACATGAACAGCCGCAAGCTGCAGAGCGCCGGGCCGGTCGCGGGGCAAATGCGGCTCGGCCAATTCCAGGCGGGGCAACTGCACGCCGACCTTGGCAGCCGGACCGTCGTGCTCGATGGCGGCGCTCGCTTGAAAATCGTGCAAGGGGCGGTCAGATGATGGCGATGCGTTGGGCTGGCATCATCGTTGCATCGCTTTCCCTCGGGACGGGGCTCGCCGGGACGGCGGCGCTCGCCCAGAAGCAGGACGCGGTGTCGGCGCTGAAGGGGCATAACACGAACGCGCCGATCGACGTCACCTCCGACCGGATCGAGGTCCAGGACCGCACCGACCGCGCGATCTTCGCCGGCAACGTCCACGTTCGTCAGGCCGACCTCACCATGGACGCGGAGCGGGTGACGGTCGCTTATTCGACCGAGGGCGGAGTCCAGATCAATCGCATCGACGCGGCCGGCGGGGTGCTGGTGCGCAGCCCCAGCGAGACCGCGCGCGGCGCGTTCGGCATCTACGACACCGACCGCAAGCTCATCACCCTGGTCGGCAACGTCCAGCTGACCCGCGGGCAGAACCAGATCACCGGGGCGCGGCTCGTCATCGACCTCGATTCCGGGCGCGCGGTAATCGACGGCGGCCCGCCCGGGGTCAACCAGAGCGGCGGGCGCGTAACGGGCCACTTCACCGTTCCGCAGCGCGGGCAGCAGTAGGCGCAACCATGAACGAAGCTGCGACCTTCGCGCGCCCGGCCAGCGAGGCGCAGCAGGCGAGCAGTGGGCTCGAGGTTCGCTCGATCGCCAAGGCCTACGACCGCCGGGCGGTGCTTCACGACGTCTCGCTCGACGTGCACCGCGGCGAGGTCGTCGGCCTGCTGGGTCCCAACGGCGCCGGCAAGACGACCTGCTTCTATTCGATCATGGGGCTGGTGAAGCCCGACTCCGGGCGCATCTTCCTCGAC